>JAOUFX010000772.1 GCA_029857975.1 Deltaproteobacteria bacterium
ATAGAGAGGAGAACACCGTGGCTAACAATGCAGCCCCTTATGTATATCAGTTTTGGACGCAGTTTCGGAGGAAATTCATCAATTGGAGTTCCCTGAGAAAAATTTCTTCACTGGTCATTTTCCTAATTCTTTGGACCATACTTGTACGGATCTTTGAGTATTTCCATGGGATCCCTACGCCCAGGGATGTCTATTTGGCCATATTCGAACTCCCAGGAGCCGCCGTACTAAGACATATTTACCTGAGCGTATTAAGGGTCTTGGGAGGGTTTTTACTGGGACTATTGATTGGATTTCCCACAGGGGTTGCAATCGGGTATTCAAGGACATTAAAAAATCTGTTATTTCCAGCCTTTGAATTAGTGCGCCCGGTCCCTCCTATCGCTTGGATTCCGATGACGGTCCTGTTCTTTATTACATTCGAGGCCCAGGCTGTCTTTCTGGTCTTTTACGGGGCTTTCTTCCCCATCGTCTATAACACCATGGGTGGGATTTCGGAAGTGGATATCCGTCTTCCGCGGGCTGCCATGTCTTTCGGACTGGGAAAAGGAAAAATGCTCTGGAAAGTGATCCTACCGGCTGCCATGCCGCAAGTCTTCACTGGGATGAAACTCGCCATGGGAATTGCGTGGATCTTGGTCGTCGCTGCGGAGATGCTGTCCAACAACGGTGGCATGGGCTATTACGTTTGGTACAACCATACGATAATGGATTATCCCCATGTGTTTTTAGCGATGGGAATCATCGGTGTATGCGGGGCATGTTCCAGCGTTGCGGTTGGCCTCATTGGTAACTACTTCACGAGATGGAGAAGAATTTTTTAGGGAGGCAATGTATGGCTACTACGAATCAAAAGAGTGAGGTTGCCTTCAAGGACGTGACCAAGGTGGCTCATTCAAAAAATATTCATACAGTTATTCTGAAGGATTGCTCATTTAATGTTGATGCTGGAAAACTGACCGTCCTTATTGGTCCGTCCGGGTGTGGCAAAACCACGGTGATTAACCTCATCGCAGGTTACGAAAGGCCGGATAGAGGAGAAGTTTTGATGGACGGGCACCCCGTATCTGAACCCAACTGGGAGCGGTTAGTCATGTTTCAGGAAATGGCCCTCTTTCCCTGGTTGACTTGCTATGAAAATGTAATGTTTGGCCCAATTGCCCGCTCATCCCTTTCCAGGGAAGAGGCACACAGGGAGGCGTTGATGCTATTGAATAAGGTTGGCCTTGGCGATTTCATCGACAAATACCCCAGCCAGCTCAGCGGGGGTATGCAGCGGCGGGCTGAATTGGCACGGGCCCTGATCAACAAACCCAAAGTCATGCTCATGGATGAACCTTTTAGAGGACTGGACGCCATGACCGAAAGTTGATGCAAGAGTATTACTTAAAACTCTTTGAAGAAACAGAGGCCACTCATGTCTTCGTAACATCGGAGTTGGAAGAAGCGATAATTCTGGCAGACAAACTTTTGGTAATGACCAACAAACCATCTAAAGTCAAAAAGATGATTGACGTTGACCTGCCTCGTCCGCGGGATTGGAGTATGGCCGCCTTGAAAAAATACCTCGATATTAAGGCGGAGGCCCTGGAGTTGCTCCACGAGGAGGCCGCGAAGGCCGCTGCGGCCAGCGGGAAGGTGGACGTTGATCTTACAGGTTTATTAAGGAAGGTGGAAACGAGCTAAGGTTAGAAGGAAAGAGGGAGGAGACTGTGAATAAGCCAACTGCCGAAAACCGGAGAGGGAGAATCCTGATCGAACATGTGGAAAAGGTTTATGATCCGGAGGGTGTCAATATCCATGCCCTGAACGATTGCTCTGCCGATATCAAGCCAGGAGAATTTGCCATGATTGTAGGGCCTTCCGGGTGTGGTAAAACTACTATGCTAAATGCAATTGCCGGCTTCGATAATGCCACTGGCGGGGCAATATATCTGGACGGAGAAAAGATCGCCTCCCCTCATATAATTCAATCGCCTAGCGCCGATCGTATTGTCGTTTTTCAGGGTGGTGCCTTATTCCCCTGGAAAACAGTGTTAAGTAACATCATCTACGGCCCTGTCATGCAAGGAAAAATGACCAGGGATGAGGCCATAAGCGAGGCTCGGCATCTTATGGAAAGGCTGGGACTCAGTCTGACCATCGAAGGCTTATACCCGGATAACCTTTCCTCAGGGATGAAGCGCCAGGTGGAGATTATTAGGGCGCTCGTCAATGACCCTAAGGTTTTGTTATTGGATGAGCCGTTCCGTGCCTTGGACAGTATGACCAAAGGTCTTATGCACGAGTACCTCCTTGGGGTGTTCGAGATGACCCATAAAACAATATTCTTTATCACTCACGATCTGGAAGAGGCCGTTTTTCTGGCTGACCGAATCTACGTCATGACCACGCGCCCTGGGACTTTCAAGGCCGTCATTGATGTAGATCTTCCCAGACCCAGAGGTTTCAGGGTTCTTGCAACCGAGCGGTTTGCCGAGATAAAGGAGCGAGTCAGATTAGAGGTGGAAGAGGAAACGCTGAAG
>JAOUFX010000773.1 GCA_029857975.1 Deltaproteobacteria bacterium
CGTAGGCGCCAGGCCAGTCAACAGCAAGACAAAAGCGGTCGCGATCGCCATCCGAGCGGGGATATCCCAGAGAGGAAGCATGCCCGCTGAAGACGAGAGTTCGGGGCGCCTTGGCATCAGGCAGTTGGCGAGGATGAGGACGAGAATTACGGTCACGAAGAGCGTGATCAAGGGGAGGCTCAGGTATTGCAGGACAAGGGTCGAGCCCGCGAAGACGAGAGAGCTCGCCAAGACTGTAAGCGGCCAAGCGAAGCGGGCGGCGAGCCAACCATAAGCCAAGCAGAAGGCCGCTTGCGAGATAGTGCCGGTCAAAGTACCGATCGCAGCGGCGCGGGCAAACGCCACCCCCTGGTTCAGTGCGAGGAAGAAAGCGATCGGACCGGACGTGAGCGGCAGGCCCACAAGCCAGCCGCTCACGGCTGGCCCCCAGCATCGCCCAGCCATGCTGGCGGCCGCGATTAATGTCGGCGTAAGTATGAGCTTCAGAGTCAAACTATCCACGAGTTGATTCGTCCCTTCAACGTGCTAATGCTCCAGATGGGCATATCGCAGATGAACGGGCGCGGCCCCAAATTATTTTTTATATTGCTGCGATATGCTCGTTGTGTCCCTAAAAGTCTTCTCCTGGTTTAGAATAACCCCCCCCAATAGCCTATTTTTGCAAGATAATATTTGTTTAAAAAATGTTATACTGCATCAGCATAATTTACAGAAGAATTATTCGGTTGAGTTTTGGGTATATCCGTTGTTAATTTGCGGTTGAATATACACCTTTTTCAGAATTTTTGGAAGTGCAGACTTCGGGAGGCTCCTGAATCTGCCCGGCGAAAAACTTAGTTCTTGCATTTTTATCGGTTTTTGGGTAGATTTTCATCAACAAAATAGATTCTTGTCTCAGAGAAGGGCATTACCGAAAGGAGGTGGCAAATAAGAGATTTAGTTCCGGGGTATGTTTTGCGGGTATGGTCGGAAGGGAGGTGACAAACGAGAGATTTAGCGTTGTCGGTAGGCTTTGCTCAGCGGGTTTTTTGGATAAAAAGGAGGGATAATGATGAAAGCGATAAAAATGGCATTTATAACAGTACTTGCTTTTGCCCTGTTCCTTTACATTGGGGCGCCTCGGGCTTTAGGTGCGAGTAGCGAAGTTCTACGAATTGCATTTGATGCGGCAGATATTACGGATCTCCATCCACACTTCGCCCATGCTACCCAGGACAGGGGAGTCGTACATTTGCTCTTCACCGGTCTTGTCCGTTACAAGACTGGTGATATTGGCAAGTTTGAGCCGGACTTGGCCGAGAGCTGGGAGGTTTCCAAGGACGGGCTGATTTGGACTTTCCATCTCCGCCGAGGGGTGATGGTCCACCCCTGGAAGGACAATCCCGGGTATGAGTTGACCTCAGAGGATGTGGTCTATTCTTTCAAATCAGCCTCAGACTCAAAGCGGTCAGCATGGGCTGCTGAGTATGCAGGAATGACTTTCGAAGCGGTCGACAAGTACACGGTGCGGATCACTTTGCAGAAACCGGTATCGGAGCTATTGTTCCTTCCCAAAGTGGCTGATTATGCGGGTGGCCTCATTATACCCAAGAAGCCGGCGGAGGAGCTAGGTGAAGGCTTCAGGACGCATCCCGTGGGAACGGGTCCATTCATTTTCAACAAATATCTCCCTAAGGAGAAGATCATCACTGTGCGGCACGAAAAATTCTACCGTGGCGTGCCGAAGCTGGCCGGAGTAGAGGTTTTCTTCATGTCGGACCTGAGCAGCCGGAAGTTTGGACTGCAGAGCAAGGAGCTCGACGTGATTGAAGGCCCGCCTTCGCAGCCCTGGGTGGAGGAAATGCAGGCGTTGCCAGGGGTTAAGGTGAATGTCTTTGGCCCTGGTGAGTCAGGGGTACTCCACTTCAATATGACCAAGAAGCCGTTTGACGACATCAGAGTTCGACGCGCAATAGCATATGCTCTCTCGCGTGATGAAGTAGCAACTGCCATTGGCAAAGCCATTGCCGAGGCAGTATACTCTGAGATTCCGAACCCTCAACCGGGATGGATCACCCGTGATGAACTCGTTCAACGTGGCAAAAAAGACAAGAAAGACTACCTCTATGCACCCGATCGTAAGAAGGTGAAGAAGCTTTTAACAGAGGCTGGTTTTCCGAAAGGTTTCACTACAGAAATTTCCTTGACGGAGCGAGGAGAATATCAGGTGCCAATGCAGAATGTCGTGGCGCAGCTCAGGGAGTCTGGGATTAATGTCAAGCTCAATGTGGTTGATCATGCCACATACCACAGCAACATCCGGAAAGATATGAACACCATTGTACTCTATAACTGCTGGAGGCCAACTGCTGATGTGCGTCTTACGCACTTCGGCCATTCAAGTTCAATCGTTGTCACTGGCAAGAAACCCATTACCAACTTCTCGCATGTCGGGGCAGTAGATGCTGACGGGGACGGGAAAGTGGATAATGTAGATTCCCTTATCGAGTCCGCCCGCGACATGCTGGACGCTAAAGAACAGTTA
>JAOUFX010000050.1 GCA_029857975.1 Deltaproteobacteria bacterium
AAATAATTGCGGCATTTTATTTTGTCGTGGCCCTCTTTGCTCAGGGCTCCTGCGGGGCAACGCTGAATACATTGGCCACAGATTCCCTTAGAAAAAAATAAACAATATGCCTGATGATCTTTATAGAGCCGATCCGTAGGGGAAATCTGGATTTGGGCCACAACCGAACCGCAACGCATCGCTTTTCCCCGGGGGGTAATGAGACCGTCGCAAAGCCCAAAAGTTCCCAAACCGGAGGCATAGGCGGCATGTCGCTCCGACCAAGTGGAGGCAAAACCGTAACGATCCGAGATCTTCCCTTCCCAAAAAGGAGAAATCATGGGCGCCACGGCCTTGATCCCGTTGGCTTGTAAAGCTGCCAACACCTGCCTGCGCAGTTTTACACTAGCCTCCTCCCCGAAGATCCGCGCCCTCGCCCACCTTTCCGACGGGTAGGCGGTCTCTTTCCGGTGGTCAGCCTTTGTCCTTTCAGTCTGGGGCAAAATATAGCTGATGACGGTCAATTCCTTCGCGGCCACTTTCAGGTCCGGAAACGTTTTGGTGAATATCTCCAGAGGAGTCCAGTGAAAAGCCCCGACATGTTCCTTGAAATCTTGATAGAGAGGATCATCCCCCCGGGAGAATCCTACGAGCGGATCTGCCCAGGCTTTCTCGTTCGCAGCATTTTTCAGGGTATTTTCCGGGGATTGGCGGATGAAATCTTTTATCACAGTTTCTATCCCGTTTCCCGGATTTTGAATTTGCCCGCTATCTTTCACTTTTCCTCCTGTGCCAATCATAAATCGTTTTCAATTCATTGGGACACAGATTTCCACAGATAAAGGCAGATAAGTATTTTCTGCATTTTATATCCTGAAAATCTGTGTTTACCCTGTTAGATAGTAAACATCTAACAGGGTGAATCCCTGTCCAAAAAGGAATTTCCTATGCAATCAAGTTAAGTGAAATTCCCATGCAATCGATTTACAGGTTACCAGTTTCAGGGTACGGGTCCCGCGCTTCGCGGGATTAACTCGCAACTCGTAACGGGAAACCTTATCTTTGCCTTTCCAAGGCCTGTCGAAGTTCCTTTCGATTTAGCGGAGGCTCAATGGTTCCGGTTTTTTCCACCATAACAATGGCTTCCACCGGGCAACCCGTGGCGCAAACCCCACATCCGAAGCATCGGTCTAAATCCACCTCGGGAACATCCCCCCGAAGCGTCGAGGCCTTGGCGGGGCACTGCTCTACACAGGTCTGGCATCCCGTGCAGAGGTCCGGATCGATTCGCGGCTGGAAGCCCGAGTAAAGAACTTTCCCTGGTTTAGGCTGGCTCAGGGCTGTCTTGAGAATCATGCAATGACAGGAACAACAGTTGCAAATGAAATCAATCTCCTGGGTGTTCATACTGGCATGGACCAACCCGGCCTCCTCGGCCCTCTTTAAAATTTCTTTGGCTTCCTCTTTACCCACCTTGCGCCCCATCCCTCTTTCGATCACGAACGACGCGCCTAAACCGAACTGCATGCACACGTCATCCGGTTTTTCGCAGGCACCCTTTTCATCCAAGAGTTTCCCTTCGTGGCGGCAAAAACAGGTACTGACCGCGATAGGATCGTACTTGTCAATGTAGGAAGAGACCTGGTTGTAAGTATGGACTTTGGATCCGGGCCGGATCGTCTCCCCCACCGGAATCACCCGGTTGGCTGGGAAGGTAATCGTCTGGGGACCGCGAGCGGTATCAACAGCCTCTTTGTACGAATGAATCAGCTTGGCGACTTTTCGGTCCCTTTCTGTCCGGGTTCCGCGCATGAATTGAAACTCGAAAATCCCCGGCACAAAAGGAACGGCCAGATACAAGCGGCTTCCATCCTTCTGAAAAGAGCTGCAAAGGCCCTTGCTGGCCATGGCCTCAAGCAGGTTGCTGATTTCTTTTTCATCCTTATTCGCTTCTCGGGCAATTACGCTCGCTGGGGCAGGCTTGGGGGGAAGGACCGCAGCCAAGGCGGCCTCTTCCGGTGTGAAAAGTTCCCGGGCCATTTCGTAAAATTCCGGGATGTCCATCCCGGGGTACCGTCCTCCGCGCTGGGCCATCATTGCGCATAATTTCCGGTATCTTTCATCGCTCATTTTCCATCCTTTTATTCCTGGATTTTACTCCAAAAAATCGCCGATCCAGCTGACTTTAGCCGGATTCCGGTAGACCATGCGCAAGAACTTGACGTCCGGATACCCGACCGTGAAGGCTACCAGGGATCGATGATCCGTTGGGATCTTCAGAAATTCTTTTAGCTCCTTGGAGTCCTCGATCGCCCAGATAAGGAAACCGATATAGCAAGTCCCCAGGCCCGAGGTCTCCGCCAAAAGAACCATTTGGGTGGAGGCAATGGCCGCATCGATCTCCGGAGTCGTGGCCAGGCCCTTTTTCATGTGGACGATGATCAAGGCCGGAGCGTGGTGGAGAAGCTGATCCACCCCTTCCTCCCACTTCTTGGCGATCCGTTCCCAGACCGGGGGGAGAGTCTGCCTGGCCACCAGCTCTTCAGACAAGGGCTTTTTCTCCCGGTTGAGCTTGTCGATCACTTTTCGAATCCCTTCTCCCTGCGCCTGCAAATTCCCAATGGCGAGCTTACATACCTTATCCAGTTTTTTTCTCCCGCTGACCACCACGTACTCGCAGGCCTGCCGGTTGGAGCCGGTGGGCGCAAACCGACCCGCTTCCACCAGCATTTTCAATTTTTCTTTTTCCACGGACTTATCCTGGTATAACCTCAGGCTGCGCCGGTTGCGCAGGAAGCGCAAGAAAGGAGCGGCACTGGGAATCTCCTCCTTGCTCGGTACGGCTGTAAACTCCTCATTCCCCTCAGAGAACTGGGGGGCATCCGTCGGGCAAACCGCCTTGCAGTGGCCGCAGTAGAGGCACTGGGCGGGATCAATGATCTGGATCGAGCTATCCCCTTCTTGAAGAATTCTCCGGACGCAGATGGGGATGCAGAGCCCGCAGTTCGTGCATCTTTTCTCATCGATGGTTATCAACTTTTCTCCTTTCCTATGTTTGGTTCGCTTCCTCTTTCAAAAGAAATCAGAGGTGGGAAAATGAAACTAACCGCTACCGACCCGGCTTTTCCGAGCCTGCCCCAGCGATAGGAACACCCGCAGGCTGCAGATTCAATCGCGACAGCTTCCCCCGGACCAGGTCAATATGCTCTTTCAAGTTATAAGCCTCCTTGAAAAAGGCTATGGGAACATGAATATGATTGACCGAAGACTCAATCCGGTCCAGCCGGGCCTGGTAATCCCCCATTCGTTCCGGCTGCGGACTCTCCAGCACTTCCGATTCGAGGCTTTTGAGTTCCCCATACCAATAATAGAATTTCCGCTGGTTTCTCCAAGAATAGAACCAGGGCATGACTCGGATGAGAGGTAGCACAACGGCTGCTGTTGGCAACAGGAAAAGAATCAGGCGGTCGAATAACACAGCCATCCAGAAGGGGAGGTAGTCGAACAGGAAGGGGCGTCCGGATTTATAAAACCTTTCCGCCTGGTCGCTTAAGGGAAAATCCTGGGCCTTCGGGGTGGGAAACTCCCCGGCCTTGTTCACCCATCCCGCATTCCCATGAATTTCAGCCGCCGCCTCCAGCAGCAAGTACATCAAAGCCGGGTGCATGGTATCGCGAACTACAAGGTTGGCTGTGGGGGCCAAAAGATGCAGGTCCGAAGGCGGCAATCCCTTCGTCAGATCCAGAATCCCCTTCGGGAGGATCACATGGGACAGGGCCGGGAAAAGCCGGGTATAAGCTTCCGCCAGGCTGAAGCTCATCAGCTTCACACCCGGCCGATGCAGGAGATCCTGCACGACGGCGCTATCCGCCGTGCCGAAGATCATCATGGCGTCCACTTCCCCTTCCCAGAGCGCCCTGGCTGCCTCTGCATTCGGTAGGCCCAAAAGCTGGGTAGGCGGCCCCGCCGTTTGGCCTGCCTCAAGCAAGTCGAAGGCAAATTTGCGGACCCCGCTGCCTTCCGGCCCGATGTTAATCCTCTTTCCCCTGAGCCGCGAAAGGTCATCGTAATTTTCCCGGCTTCGATAAAATACCCAAAGAGGGGTATAGCAGATTCCTCCCAAAGAGAGCAGGTTCGGCGTCTCGGCCCGGGAACTGGTTCCGCCCTGGACAATACCCACATCCACTCTGAAAGACTTGTCTCGCAGACGTCTCAAATTCTCCACCGCTCCCGAAGATGGAAGCAGTTCGAGATGGACTTTCTCCCGAGCCAGGATCTGCCGGTACCATTCTCCAAAAACGGCAAAGCTGCCCCCTTCCATTCCGGTCGTCATGGCGATGGTCCTGGGAGGGGCCGGCTGGATAAAATGGTTCACCACGGCGATGACGACGGTAGCGGCCAAAAGCACCAGCGCAATCATCCCCAGAAGCTCGCGGGCGGGTATTTCCTTGATCTTTCGGCGGCTGCCCTTCTCCTGTCTCACCATTATCTGCATAAAGCCGATTCATGAATTTGCCATCCCGCATAAAGCAAGACCTTCAGAATGCTCTCAATCGGGAAGTGGCTAAACCCAGGGAAGTTAATAGGAATAAAAAAACTGGTTTCCACTAGTCAATAGCTTGAATTTTTCTTCTTGAAACATAACTCCGTCAGATATAAAGTGACTGCCGGTCACCCTCCAGGCTCTGAATATAAGCTTCCCCCTCTTCTGGTGAAACCCTTTTGAGGGTTCCATCAGAATTTTGTATGACGACCCCTGTGGAAGTCAGGTTTCGGTAGTTTTCCTTCCGGTCGGCCGGATCCGGCCAGCAGAGGAGCTGGCAGTTGCCGCAAGTGAGGTAGAGATTAGACCGCATTAGAATATGGGGGAATCCCCCTTCCATCCTGGGCCGCCTATCATAGGCCTTGATTCCCCTGATCATGGCATCCCGGAAGGCTCCGTCGTCCTCGGGGATGAAAAATCGGCCCGGCGACCAGGTGGACCATTTTTTCGAGGGATGAAGCCCGGTCATCCCGCCGCAGACAAATTCACAGCGGAGGTAGTTTCTTCTCTGGGCGTAGGTGAAATCCCGTCCTCCCAGGGTTACCTTCGTTTCTTGCTCCGGGTCCATCAGCCCTGAGCAGCAGGAAGCCAGGCAGAGCTTACACCGGTTACAGTAATTTGCTTGCGGTGGGAGAGGATCCGTCGGCTCCAGTTCCGCCGCAGTTACGCAGGTTCCGAGAATCACTGCCGCCCCATACTCCGGAGTGATCACGTTTCCTGAAAAACCAAACCAGCCAACCCCGGAACGGACGGCAAGGTAGCGGTGGGAGAGGTCGGGATGCATGCCTAACCTGCCGATTCCCGGCTCATCCCGATAAAACTCGTTGGCCACAACGCCTTGCGAGGGGAATCCCTTCTGTTCCAGATGCTTGGCCAAGTGAGAGGCGATTCCCGTCACCAGCATGTTGGCCCGCAGGTTGTCCCGTTCGTGGCTGAGACGATCTTCCTTGGCCAGGAAAGGGCGGATGTATTGCTTATACAGCGGGATCGCAAAGGATATGGCGGAACGGGCCTCCGGCAGGATATAGGTGAGTTCCGCAGAAGGAGGGCCTCCCTCCAGGGTTTCACGGGTAACAATTCCCACCCGGACCATGCCATAAGATCCGATCATCTTTTTAACCTGTTCGGTAAGGGAAGCCATGTTTTCTCCTTTCACCCTTCCGTTGCCTCGATCACCAGGTCGTCCTCAATCCGAATGCAGCCAATGACGCTCTGGGCGGCAGGGCATCTCACCAGGTAGGACGAGAATGAATCCTTGGCGTCTTCCGACTTTTCCTTGGGAATTTTCAAATGGTAGGTGGCCCGGATGCGGGTGATTTTGAGCACACCGTTCACATTCTCGATATCTCCTTCTACATCAGCCCAGTAGCGGTCTTCCGGAGTGGGAATTTTCTTTCCGGCCAGAACCCCGGCCAGTGTTCCCAACATTCAGGCGGCCGTTGCGGCGACGATATGGTCAAGGGTGGCGGCATGCTCCTTTTCCGGCTCGACTTTGTAAAACTTTTTGATTCCCCCATGGACCCCGTAATAGATCGGTTCATGAAACCCCTCAATCACGGCTCTCCGCGTAGGCCCTTTTTCCCTCACAATTTTTATGCGGGATGTATGGACGATTTCTCCCATCTTTTCCCCCTCCTTTTAGTTTAATAGACCGCAGATCTTCGCGGATAAACGCAGCCAATGCCCTCTTATACGCTAAGCGCTTAGCGCAATGCGCCCAGCGGTTTTATTTTTCAGGGTGAATCTGCGCCCCCAGAAATGTTCTTTTTTATTTGTGTACAAAAAATCATCCTTTAATGTCCTTGAGCATCCTTTTGAACAAAAGCTTCTCTTCTAAAGATAGAACGCTGGTCAACTCTTCGTTGACCGCTTTTCTCTGTCCCGCCAAGCCGTCCATCATTTTTCTGGCTTTGGCCGTCACCGATACGCGCAGGGACCGCCGGTCTTCAGGATTTTCTTCTTTTTTAACCAATCCGGCCTCGGCCATGCGGTCTAAAACCCCGGAAAGCGTGGCGCCGTCCATGATCGTTCTTTCGGAAATTTCCGCGGGAGAGAGGGCTTCTTCATCCCCGAGTACGGCCAGGATTAAATGCTGAACGGGGGTCAAGCCGAAAGGTAAAAGTTTTTTCTTGAGTAATCCATGGGCTCTTTGGTAAGCCTTACCCAGAAGGAAAACAAAACATTCTTCGTACTCGGCCATGATGCCTCTCCCAAGTTGCTTAAAAAAACAGTCTTAATCCCCCCAACCCTCCTTCAGAAAAGATGGGCGAGGGGAGATTTTCATAATGCGCAGGTGGCCAATCTGTTATGATAATTTAGTTTGTATACAAAATAATATAGACGAAAAAAAGAGGAGTCAAGTAAATTTTTTAGGGGCTGCTTTTTTATTGACTCCCGGCAAGATTTTGTGTATTTTATTTATTATAGATTTACTGGGGGATCGTTCAACGGTAGGACAACGGACTCTGACTCCGTGAATCAAGGTTCAAATCCTTGTCCCCCAGCCAAGTAAAAACAAGGGGTTATGTCAAACGACTTAACCCCTTGTTTTTTTGTTTCTAACCTATTTCTACCCAAAACAATTTTTTTCTCCCATTTTCCACTTAAAAAGGGAATCTGAATTTACCCCCTACCCTTACCCCTCGGAAAGAAAAAAGTCTTGAATTTTGGCCTTTGGTGATAGCGTAGAAAGGCATTTCTGGAAGGAATCAGGAAGACCGGAAAGACCTCGCCCAGGTTTTTCTATTGACATTCTCCGCCCGTCTTGGGGCTTCCTCGTAATCCGTGGCGTGCATCTTTGACCATCCCCTGGCCCCGACCGAAGCCGGGGGGTTACAGGTCATATTTAAGGGGTAGGGGTCTGAAATATACTCCCGCCTCTAAATATCCGATTTTCAAAAAGGCTTAATCCGGTTTAAGCATACTTGTCCAAAATGTCTTTCTTCCTGAACTCTTCAGTTGATAAATTTTGCGGATCGGTGTAGATTTCGACATTCAATGATGTTTGGATATACTTTTCATTCCAGAAATTTCGACGAAGTGCAGAGATTGGAACGATCTCCTCTACTGGAAAGAGATAAAAATCGGCCTTGACAGGGCTCATTTTTTGTCTAAATTTCAGCCATTGTAATTTCCCCGTTCGTGATTTAATTAATACCTGACCTTGAACTTCTGGAGGATTTATGCAAGAGATTTTCCGGGCGATTCATTAAAAAGAAAAGATTTCGGTGGCCTCTTCCATGGGGTCATGGTGTCGGCGATAATCATACCGTCATCGCCCTCGATCATGATGGAATTGGCGATGCCGTAACCGATGGCGGCGTAGATATTGTCCCCGACCTTTTCTACGCCCTTTTTGAATACCCGGCTGTGCTCCGCCAGGGCCTTGTTGGCGCCAACCGGCAGGACGGGAGACGATATTTTTAGGGCTCGGCCGGAATAAAACCATATCCCGGCCAGCCCCGCGGTCAGGATGACCATGATCCCGATAATTATCTTTTTACACATGACCGTGTCCTCCCTTATCCTGGCCGATCACGATATTCTTTGATTCTTGTTTTTTCTTCCAGGATACGATACAGATACCCTTGAGCCAGTGTAGGGATTAATTTCACCACCCAACCCTTTAACCTAAAGCGAGGTGGTTATGGAAGTAAAAAGTTGAGCCCCATTCTTTTTGGAGAATGGGGTTTGTTTTTTCGGCTGGGACCATGAGAAACGAAAATAAATAGGAGGGGTCCATGAAAAAAAGAAACATCGTATTGCTGGTTCTGGTTTTACTGGTCCTGTTTTTTATTCTCTTTCCCAAAGTCTATAAAAAAGACAACATGGCCTACGACGACGCGGTAGCCAAGTGGGCCAAGGGCAAATTTGTCTTGGTGGACAACAAGAAGGTCCACTACCTGGAGCAGGGGGAAGGCAAACCGATCATCCTGATCCACGGCTTCCTCTACAACACCGTCATGTGGAAAAAGAACATCGAGGACCTGGCCAAAAAATTTAAGGTCTATGTCATTGACCTCTGGGGCTGGGGTTACAGTGAGCGCCTGAAGGAGCTGAATTACTCCTATGAACTGTATGGAAAACAGATTGTCGGCTTCATGGACACCTTGAAAATCTCCAAGGCCTCCCTGGTGGGCCAGTCAATGGGCGGCGGTATTTCGGTTTACGTGGCCGCACTTTTTCCGGACCGGGTTGACAAGCTGATCCTGGTGGACCCGGCGGTCATCCCTTATCCCATGACCGCCACCGGCCGGGTTTATCAGCTCCCTTATGTGGGTGAGTTTCTAAACGCCATCCCGGGTAACGCCCTGATTAAAAAGAACATCCAAACCGTCTGGTTTTATGATCCAACAAAAGTGACCGATGATTATGTGGAAGAAGTGGCCCGGCCCTTGTACATTAAAGGGTCCTTGGATGGCCTTATGTATATCCTGCGAAATGTCCTGAAAGAGCCCTATGTGGAGGCTGAGGCCCAAAAATTGGCCCAACTCAACAAGCCGATCCTGATCATCCATGGCCGGGAGGACAAGGCCATTCCCCTTGACCGGTCGCAGAAATTGAACGCCCTCTGGAAGGGATCCCAACTGGTAATCTTCGAAAAGGCCGGCCATACCCCTCAGGAAGAATATCCGGAAAAATTTAACCCCCTGGCCGTGGGGTTTCTAACAAAATGAACCATGACCGACAATGGCCCTCGTTGTTTAGCCACCGCCTCTGAGCTTGTCGGTTACCCTTTATAGTTCTCCTTCAAAGGGAGGATCGAGGGAGGATTTTGAAGATGAGTTAGCTAATCGATACATTTTTTTAGTCGTTTAGATTATAAAGGAGAACCCATGTTTGATAAGAACTCGCTTTGAGGTGGGTTGAATATAAAAAAGGCAATTGTGAGTCAAGGGAATTTTAGCACAAGATCTTGAGTTTTTTGGGGGGGCTTTTCAGCGGGGATTCGGGGGTTTTCGGGATAGAGGTTGAGAGGGGGCGCTTTCAATGATTTGCCGAGATCTGGCAGGCTTTTTTGAGGCTCATCCGGGCACACCGCTTCCTCCCGCCCCGCATTCCTGACCTTTACAACTGAAGATAAGCATCCCCGGGATAGTCGGGGTCACGATAGATCTTGTCGTCGTCGTCGGTCAAAACTTGCGTTAGCTGCTATTTATCCGTCATTTCCAGGGTATTAAAACCGGTTACGATATGGTTTCCATATATTGAGTCCGGGTACACCATTTCCACCCGTAATGATCGATCGCTAACGGAACCCTTGACCCCAAAGTAGTAGGTGTAAGAGATAAATCTGGAGGAAGGGCGAAAATTCCATGCGAAGACGAGGAGTTCTTCCTGAAATCCTTGAGTGGCAGATTTTGCCAGACATTGAAGGTTTTAAATGGAAATCATCAATTTTGGCACGAGAAAGAGAGGCAATTGGTGGAGGTGAATTCCTAAATTCATGGGCTGATCCCGTTGGCTCGTTCGATACGAAGGAAAGTCGCTGTATTGAAGGGCCAATGGCTGATTAAAGAATTTAAGTTCTCCACTTTCTGATGACGATAAGGTATTAAGCAAGGCCCCCCGTTTTCACTGTCATTAGGTTGAGGCTTATGGACATTTCAAACTTAATTCAGAGATTAAAGACCTTCATCTCCTCCGTGGACCTCGGGATGGACCCAATGACCTTTGCCCTTCTGTTGGCCCTGCTGCTTTTCTTCGTTTCCTTACTCGTTAACCTGATCCAAAACCGTCGTTCTAAAGCTCGCTTTCATCGGATGCTCACTAAGGAGGCATCCATCGTCAGTTTCCTTGAGGAAATGAACAAGTATTTAGGTGACCTGGAGTTTAAATGTTCCATCGAACTGCAGGGAGCAACCTCGCCGCAGGAAGTGAGAAAAGTAATCCATACGGCCCGAAATAGGCTTGAAGCGAACATTGCCGACATGAAAAGGCATCTTTACTCCTGCTATCAATACCGAAGAAAAGAAAAAAAA
>JAOUFX010000774.1 GCA_029857975.1 Deltaproteobacteria bacterium
GTATGCTGGGTACAGGGTTTTCTTACCGGTCGAGCGGTATCATGATGTGCGACCATGGACCGACGCATATCGATTCCGTCAGCCATCTCTCCGGGGAACCGGATGCTCCTTCGGTCGATGAGATTCCTATGGAAAACTGCGTCACCTCGGCAATATGCCTTGATATGAGCGACGTCCCGGTGCAGACGCAGTTCGGGGCCGGCAAGATCAAAGATGAATTAAAACGATGGAAACTGGAAATCCTTCCCGGCGATACCGTCCTATTCTATACCGGGCACTACGACCGTTATTACGGAAAGCCGGAATATTCAACCCACCAGCCGGGGTTGAACCGGGAGGCTACAGAGTACATCATCGATCAGGGCGCAGTTAATTTCGGCGTGGATAATACCAGCCCGGATATGTTCCTGGATAAAACCTACCCCTGCCACATGGTCTGCCGAGAGCGTAGGGTTACTCATTACGAAAACCTTTGCAACCTGGATAAGCTCGTTGGAAAACGATTCACCTTTATCGCGCTGCCCCTGCGCATCCGCAAAGGAACCGGCTCACCGGTACGGGCCATTGCCATTTTGGATCATTGATAAAACTGTAAAACTCTCGCGCCCCGAGGGGCACGAGAGTTTTGCGAAGCTGTCCTTTCTATTTGCTGGCCAATCCGTACTCTACGCTCTTCTTCCAGTTCATCCATTCCCGCCAGTCAGGGTAAACATAGCGGCCGATGTTCATATCGTCTGGGTGAATGTACCTGGCTCCCGGCAGGAGGATCACGGTCTTCATCTCCGGACGTTTCTCCTTGTTCTTCCGGTTGACAATATCTACCAAGTAACTGGGGTCCTCATAGCAGTTGGCCCAGTTATCGAAATGATCGGGGATGACTACCTTGGCATTCAACGCTTCGGCCACGCGCCACACGTCCCAGGGGGACATCTTATCTGTATAGCCGGGGGCGTTGTTGCCCATGTCCATGCAGACTACGTCGATCTTATAAGACTCTCCGACCATGCGATAGCCGTTGTGGTAGAGGGTGTCTCCCAGAAAAGCAATTCCGCCCCCCTCGGTATTGAAGATAAAACTAGCCGCGACCTCTTCGAAGGGCTGCGGGGTGTCAAAACCGGTCTTGGTGACGATGACGTCAAAATTGGGAGCAATGTCGATCTTCATATCCTCGATCTGAACACTCTTCCCCACCTGGGCCACGATGATCCGGTCTTCCGGCACTCCCATGTTGTTTTTCATTCTCCGGCAGGTCTCTGGGGGAGCAATGAACTTGCACTTTGTGGTCTGAAGAGCTGCGCTGATAGTATAGAAATCCATATGGTCCTGATGGTGATGGGTAATACAAACCGCATCCAGCCTTTTGAACTTCCAGGGATCCACCACATGAGGATTCAGGCGCATCCAGTAAAGCTTATCTGCCCCGCTGGTGCGGCAGACGCCACAGTAAGAATAATCGGTAAACAGACTGGGACCGGCATAAAGGTCCACCAGAAAAACAGCTCCGGCCTGGGACTTCAAGGCAAAGGAGGGCCCGCCGAAGTACCACATGGCACCAGTCCCGGGTTTGACCTTGAATTGATCGATCTCATAATTCAAATAGGTCCCCCATTCCGGGAAAACTTCTTTCAGCCAGGTATCACGGTCCATTTTCCGCGGCAGACCCACCGTCGCTCCATCAAGAATTCCTCTTTCGTCGTACTTTACTACACTGTCACTCATGTTAACCTCCTCCTATAGTAGTGCCTCAAAATAGAAGTGCCCCTCAAGTGCCTTAAGTTAAGATCCTTCCAAACTCCCTTTACTTGGAATCCCATTCCTTTTTTCTCAACTTAAGGCATTTTAGGCACTTACGGCATTTTGAACTTTTCTAAACTTTCACCCCCAGGTATTTTTCCACTTCTTCCTGCTTGGCGTGAAGTTCCTCCCGCGTCCCGCTCAGACGGATATGCCCTTTCTCCAAAATATAGGCCCGCAAATTCTTGCTTAGCCGCAGGGACTTTTCATAATTCTGCTCGACCAGCAGAAGGGTGACCTTGGTTTCGTGGAGTTTTTTCAGCATCTCCCAAATTTCTTCCACAATGATCGGAGCCAAACCCTCCGTGGGCTCGTCGATCATCATCAGCTGGGGGTTGGCCACCAGACCCCGGGCCGTGGTCAGCATCTGCTGTTCGCCGCCGGAAAGGCTCTCGCCCATCTGATTCAGCCGTTCCTTCAGCTTGGGGAAATAATGGAGCACCATATCCAGCGTCTCATTCACGTTCACGTTTTTCCCGCGGATCAGCATGCCCAACTTCAGGTTCTCAAAGACCGTCAGGTTGGGGATGACCCGCCGGTCTTCCGGAATAAAGGAAATCCCCCTTCGGGCAATTTTATCCGGCGTCAAACGGGTTATCTCCTCCCCCTTCAGGGTGATCTTTCCGCTCTTGCTCGGGGCAATGCCCATGATGCTCTTCAGGGTCGTGCTCTTTCCGACCCCGTTTCTCCCGAGGAGGACCACAATCTCGCCGTCCTTGATCTCTAAG
>JAOUFX010000775.1 GCA_029857975.1 Deltaproteobacteria bacterium
CACTCCCACAAGCGCATTTGATCACGGCATCGACAAATTGGGGATGAATCCCTTTTTTCATTTTACCCTCCTGATGAAATAGCGATCAGCGTTGAGCAAACAGCAAAAACCAGAAGCCGCTTTTTTTCAACTGACGGCTGAAAGCTGACCGCTGAATTTTTACCGGCTCATGGAATCCAAAAATTCTTGATTATCCTTGGTCCCTTTCATCTTATCCTGGAGAAATTCCATGGCGTCGATGGAATTCAGGGGCTGGAGAAGTTTGCGCAGAATCCATACCCGGTTGAGCTCATGGGAGGAAAGAAGAAGTTCTTCTTTCCGCGTGCCGGATTTGTTGATGTCGATGGCGGGGAAGATGCGCCGGTCGGCTAATTTCCGGTCCAGGACGATTTCCATGTTGCCCGTCCCTTTGAATTCTTCGAAGATCACCTCGTCCATCCGGCTCCCGGAATCTATTATGGCTGTGGCGATAATGGTGAGGGAGCCTCCTTCTTCCACGTTGCGGGCTGCCCCAAAAAAGCGCTTCGGTCGGTGCAGGGCGTTGGAGTCCACGCCGCCGGAAAGGATCTTGCCGCTGGGGGGGACAACCGTATTATAAGCCCGGGCTAAACGGGTGATGCTGTCGAGAAGGATGACAACGTCTTTCTGGTGTTCGATTAGGCGTTTGGCTTTTTCCAGGACCATTTCGGCCACCTGGACATGCCGCTGGGCGGGTTCGTCAAAGGTCGAGCTGATCACTTCCCCCTGAACCGATCGCTGCATGTCCGTAACTTCCTCCGGGCGCTCATCGATGAGCAGGACAATCAGAACCATATCTTTGTGGTTGACGGTTACACTGTTGGCGATGGATTGAAGGATCATCGTTTTGCCGGCGCGCGGGGGGCTGACGATCAAACCGCGCTGCCCCATCCCGATCGGCGTCAGAAGGTCCATAACCCGCATGGACATGTTATTATCCCCGGCCACTTCTAAATTAATCCGGGCGTTGGGGTAGAGGGGAGTGAGGTTATCGAAGAGAATTTTTTCTCTGGCCAAATCCGGCTCTTCGTAATTTACTGCTTCGACTTTTAATAAAGCAAAATAGCGCTCCCCTTCTTTTGGGGGCCGAATCTGACCGGCAATGGTATCTCCGGTGCGTAAGTTAAACCGCCGGATCTGAGAAGGCGAAACATATATATCATCGGGCCCCGGCAAATAATTAAAATCCGGAGAGCGGAGGAACCCGAAACCGTCTGGCAGGGTTTCCAGAACTCCCTCCCCATAAATCAGCCCATTCTTCTCGGTCTGGGCCTGAAGAATGGCAAAAATGAGATCTTGTTTGCGCATCCCGCTGGCACCCTCGACGTTGAGCTGCCGAGCCAACTTATTCAGCTCGCTGATCTTCTTTTCTTTCAGATCAATAATATTCATTGCCACTCCTTAAAAAATCATAAGTTCTTAACGATCGCCAATCCCGGCTGCCTAACGAGTGGTTAGAATTAAAACGCTCTCGCCCTTTTCCGCAGACGGAAGTCTTTTCCCGTTGTTGAAAGCAAGAAGGGAGAAAAAGGCTATAGGCTCCCAGACCGAATGAATATCTTTTCCACCGCTTTATTTATGAACCTTTTGAAACCTCTAAAGAGCACATGTGAACCTTGTCGGTTTCCAGAAAGGATTTTGTTGGATTAGAATTCAAGGCAGATTCTTTGGTTTTTTTCGGCAATCCCTGCGGAAGGATTATATTCTATTGTAAGAATCGGCCAAATCCTTGTCAAGAAATATTTTTGGCCCTCTTGCTCAAGGCAATGAAGTTCAATTGCCTCCCTCGCGTTTTCCCTCCGGCCCGGTATGAATAAAATGTATCCGTACGGCAAGATGTGCAATAATCCACCCGCTGGATGTTCGCTTTGGTCACTCCCGCTTCCTCCAAGAACCAGGTATTGGCTTGATATAAATCCAAAGCCCATTTCCTTCTCCCCCGCGGAAAGGCGATCTGGCCCCAGGGAAGCCTTGTTGCGGAAAAAGCTTCTTGAACCGGCCCATCCACTTCCAAACAACAAGGTCCAATGCACGGCCCCATGGCGACTAAAATGTCTTCTCCTTTACACCTGAAAACCTCGTGCATTTTTTCCACGGCCTTAAGGGAAATGGCCTTGGCCGTTCCTTTCCACCCCGCATGAACGATGCCCACCGCTTGCTGGACGGGGTCGAAAAGCAGGACGGGTAAACAGTCGGCGGTGAACACACTCAGGGCATATCCCGGTAAACAGGTGATTAAAGCGTCTCCCTCTTGCCGCCAGAGATCTCCCGGTTGCTGGCTCCCCCCGGCAAAAACAACAACCCTGTCCCCGTGGACCTGACGGAGAGCCACCAGGGGGAACTGTTCACCCCTTTCCTGCAAGGAACGACCCCACCAATCTTTTTTGGAAACCTTATCCTCCGCTGCCCCTCTCTTCCCAAAGCCATGGACGATCCTACCCCTTTTTTCCCATTCTTCAATTCGCAGAAATTCCACTTGGCGGATTCCTTTTTTCAGAAAA
>JAOUFX010000777.1 GCA_029857975.1 Deltaproteobacteria bacterium
AGAATTCTGGCTGAATTCGATCCCGGTACCCCGCAATCGAGGCTCCATCTGCAGGCGCACATGCCCGAAATGCCATACCCCTTCAATTTCCCTTTCGAACTTTCCTTCTCCTTCCGCGGCCTGGGTGATGGTCTCACGGTAAACCACTTGCGGCTTGCCTACATTTACCGCCACGTTGAAATCTTCCCGCAGCCTTCGGACAATCACTTCCAGGTGCAGCTCACCCATCCCAGAAATGACGGTTTGTCCCGTGTCCTCATCGAACTTCACCCGAAAGGTAGGATCTTCGTCAACGAGCTTTTGCAGGAAAAAATCGAGTTTTTCCTGGTCGGGCCGGGATTTCGGTTCAATGGCCACGGAGGTAACCGGTTCATAGAAATCGATCCTTTCCAGAGTGATCGGATGGAATTCATCGCAGAGCGTATCTCCTGTGGCTGTTTCTTTTAAACCGGCCACGGCCACGATGTCCCCTGCCCGGACCTCCTGGATTCTTTCCTTTTTATTGGCATGCATGCGGAAGATGCGGGCCACCCGCTCCCGTTTCCCCTTGGCGGAATTATAAACCTCCTGTTCGGGCCGCAGGATTCCGGAGTAAACCCGGAGATAGGTCAGCTTCCTTCCTTCATCGGTAATGATCTTGAAGGCCAGAGCCGCAAAAGGTTCCTGGTCGAGGCTGCGGCGGGTTTCGGGCTGGCCGGTTTTGGGATTAAACCCGGCGATCGGGGGGACGTCCACGGGGGCCGGAAGAAAATCCACGACCGCGTCCAGAAGCGGCTGGATGCCCTTATTACGTAGGGCCGCCCCGCACAGGATGGGCACGAGGTCGAATTTCAGCGTGGCTTCCCGCAAAACGGCTTTGATCTCTCCGGGGGAAATTTCCTGCCCGGACAAATACTTCTCCATGAGAGGATCGCTCCTCTCCGCCAGGGTCTCCAAAAGCCTATCCCGGTACTTCTGAGCATCGGGAAGAAACTCCGCCGGGATTTCCATCTCTTGAAAGGTGGCCCCCAGCGCCTCCTCGTCCCAGACGATTGCTTTCATCGTGATCAGGTCGATGACCCCCTGAAAGCGTTCTTCGGCTCCCAAGGGAAGCTGGACGATGGCGGGGTGAGTCCCCAGCTTCTCCTTCATCGTCTCCACGGACCAGAAAAAGTTCGCCCCTACCCGATCCATCTTGTTGATGAAGGTCAACCGGGGGACGCGGTATTTATCCGCTTGGTGCCAGACCGTTTCGGATTGAGGCTCCACTCCGCTCACCGCGTCAAAAATAGCCACGGCCCCATCCAACACCCTCAGGCTCCGTTCCACCTCGATGGTGAAATCCACATGGCCGGGTGTATCGATGATCTGAACTTCGTACCCTTTCCAGGGGCAGTGGGTCACCGCGGACGTGATCGTGATGCCCCGCGCCTGCTCCTGAGGCATCCAGTCCATAACCGCCTCTCCGTCGTGGACCTCGCCCATTTTGTGGGACCGACCTGTGTAGTATAGGATGCGCTCGGTAACCGTGGTCTTTCCCGCATCGATGTGGGCCATGATTCCGATGTTGCGAATTCGATTTAATCTGCCTTTGGGTGCTGCCATTGGTTTCTTTACCTACCACAGAGCACGCGGAGAACGCTGAGAAAAATATTTAAATAGAAATATCACTACTGTCCCGTTAAGAAGTATAAAAACTGCCTTTTTCTTTATCCTTCTTACAAAATTACAGTTTCTTTCTCTGCGCCCTCGGCGCTCTCTGCGGTGAAATATTCTTTCCTCATCCGCCTGGAAAGCTCGGCCAGAAGGCCCATGGCCTTTTCCGCATCTTCCACGGACATCAGCCCCATGCCGCAACTGGTAGTCAGCAGGCACCTTTCCCGCAAAATATCCGCGCTGATTCCCTGGTCGCTCAGTTTCCGAAACCCTATCTCCAGCTTTTCCCTAAGGACCTCAACCGTCTCCTTCCCCGTAAACTCCGAGGTAGGAACCATCCCCCAAGCCAAAACACCATGGCGTGAAAGAAAATTATTTAGCGCCTCGGGGTAGAGGGAGAAGCGTTCCAAGAATCCCCAGGCATCGAAATTGATGATGTCCGCCTTGGTTCTCAGGAGTAAGGACCAATCTGTATTCCCGCAGCAGTGTACCCCTACCCATACGCCCTGGGCCTGAAATTCTTCGATCATTTCATTTAACCGTCCGGTAATGGTCGCAGGTTCCACGCTAAAAAACGCCGACCCATATCCTGATAGTCCTGGTTCATCAATAAAGAGAATAACTTCTTCACCAATCGTCTTCATTCTCTGGATGATCCATCGGCCCCGCAGCAACAAGCCTTTCATTATGGCATCAAAGGCGACCTCATTGTGGATGACGTTTTTCCCGTAATTGTCCTGGAGTGACAAACCAAAGGTAATCGGTCCAACGATCTGTCCTTTGAAAAATCGCAGGGGTAAATGTTGATTTTCTTTAAGATATCGAACCATCCCTTCCAAGCCGCCCGCATAGGCTGCCGGAACCGGATAGGAGTTCGCGTC
>JAOUFX010000776.1 GCA_029857975.1 Deltaproteobacteria bacterium
ATGCAAATCGATTCCGGCATATAATCCCATATGGCACCTCCGTTTGGTTGTATTGGACTTACGACCTAAGCATATCAAAAAAACCTTTGATCTGCTCAGGGGGTGCCTTTTTATGATTATCAATCTCATAAAACATTGATTATTAAAGAGATTGCCACGGCGCACATGCGCCTCGCAATGACCGAAAGTGGGTTTTTCAAAGGTCTCAGTCCATCTATCCCGCGCTGCGCGGGATTGCGCTTCACCCCCGCCCTGTTAGATCAGGAACTCCGTATGGAAGGTATACGGGCGGGGATCTGATTTCCAAGAGGAAGATTCATCTTGGGGTTTATCTAACAGGGTGAATCGTTGCGGCGTACCTTTTATTCTAAATGTCCAAACATATGCAGGAAAGGATTTGGGCAAGAATATAGGCGAGAGGGAAGAAATAAGGAGAAAAAAAGGAGGCTGGAGGATCCATTTCCGGTCTCGGGTCGCCGTTTTTTTAGGTTCATCATAAACCGGATTGCAACCGGGTAGAAGGAGTGGATATGTCTCCGATGCGGGATGAAATTGAAAAGCTCAGGCAGATTGAAGAAACCGTTCATGCGGGGGGAGGGCAGAAGTATATCGACGAGCAACACCGTCTGGGGAAGCTCACCGCGCGGGAGCGCATCGATCACCTGATGGACGCCGGCACGTTCGTTGAAGTAAACATGTTAGCCCAGCACCAAAGCACCGATTTTGGCATGGAGAAGAACCGGCCCTGGGGCGATGGAGTGATTACCGGTTATGGAAAAGTGGATGGTCAGGTCGTCTTCCTATATGCCCAGGATTTCACCGTCATGGGAGGGTCGGTAGGACGGATTCACGGCCAGAAGATCGCCTCCCTGATTCGTATGGCTCGAGAGGCCAATGCTCCGCTGGTGGGTTTGATCGACTCGGCCGGCGGAAGAATCCAGGAAGGAAGCGGAGCCTACTCTTTAATTTTCGCGGAGAATGTAGAATCTTCGGGGGTCATCCCCCAGATCTCAGCGATCATGGGAAACTGTGCGGGCGGAGGGGTCTATTCCCCGGCTCTGACCGACTTTATCTTCATGGTGGATAAGACCAGCCAGATGTTCATCACCGGGCCTTTGGTCATCAAGGAGGTAACGGGCCAGGAGGTAGGCAGCCAGGAACTGGGAGGAGCCAGGGTTCACAGCCAGATTTCCGGAGTAGCTGATTTCGTGTGTCCAAATGAGTTGGATTGTCTGGCCAAGGTTAAAAAGCTTCTACGTTTCCTCCCCTCCAGTTTTAACCGGAAACCTCCCGTCATCCCTTCGCTGGATGATCCCGGACGATGTGAAGAAGCTCTGGCGGAAATTATTCCCGATAGTCCCAAAAAAGTATACGACATGCGCCGCTTGATTTCCTTGATTGTGGACAACGGCGAGTTCTTTGAGATCAAGGCCGGATTTGCCAGGAATATGGTGGTTAGCCTGGCGAGGATGAACGGAAAACCGGTGGGAATTGTGGCCAACAACCCTCTTTTTTTGGCATCGGCTATTGATTGCGATGCGGCGGATAAAGCCGCGCGGTTCATCCGGACCTGTGATTGCTTCAATATTCCCCTGATTTCCTTAGTGGACGTTCCCGGGTATCTTCCGGGGGTCAAAGAGGAACACAAAGGGATCATCCGCCATGGAGCCAAGATGCTTTATGCCTGGAAAGAAGCCACCGTGCCCAAGGTGACCTGCATCATCCGCAAAGCCTACGGCGGAGCCTTTTCGGCCATGAGCAATAAAGAGATGGGAGCGGATCTGGTATTGGCCTGGCCGACGACAGAGATTGCGATCATGGGTGCAGAGGGGGCCGTCGGGATCCTCTACCGCAAGGAAATCAAGGCAGCAGCTGACAAGGCCCGGATCCGGGAGGAAAAGATTCAGGAATACCGGGAAACGTTCATGACCCCTTATTACACCGCTTCGAAAAGACAGTTAGATGTTCTGATCCGACCGCAAGAGACCCGGCCTCATATCATTAGAGCCTTAGAGATGCTCGAAAACAAAAAGGTGATCCGGGCAGAAAGGAAGCATGGCAACGTCCCCTTGTAAGAATGGGGCGAAGAAGTTTTAAATCCGAAGGCGTTGCAGGGCTTCGCTGGCCCGGAATGACGATTTCTTTCAAAATTCGGATTTTTGATTGAGGTTACCGTGGTCGGAATAAGGGAAGGAAAGGAAAAATGATGAGAGTCGGCATACCAGAAAAATGGGATCGAGAATATGACGTGGTCGTCGTGGGCTGGGGTTCGGCGGGGACCGCTGCCGCAGTCACGGCCCATGATCAGGGCGCCAAGGTTTTAATCCTGGAAAAGATGCCGGACGGAGGCGGGAACACCCGCATCTGCGGCGGCAATATTATTATCCCCAAGGGAAAGGAATTCATCGAATATCTCGACACCCTCTCCTTCAAAACGACGGAGCGGGAGATCATCGAAACCTTTGTGGAATATGCCTTGAAAAACGGTGACTGGATCCGGGAAATGGGTGCGGATG
>JAOUFX010000778.1 GCA_029857975.1 Deltaproteobacteria bacterium
ATTTTGTGGTTCTCACCCTTCCTTTAACCGCCGAAACAAAAGGAATGATCGGAGAGAATGAGTTGCGGGCCATGAAACCGGAGGCCTTCCTGATCAACGTGGCCCGTGGGGCCATCGTGGACGAAGAAGCGCTCCTCCGCGCCCTGGAAGAGAAATGGATCGCCGGAGCCGGCCTGGATGTTTTCGTTGCCGAACCGCTGCCGCCGGCAAGTAAGTTCTGGACCCTGCCCAATGTAATTTTCAGCCCCCATGTTTCCGGAGAAATGCCGGATTACGATTTGCGGGCGACGGAGGTGTTCTGCGAGAACCTAAGGCGCTATCTGGCCGGGAAGAAATTTTTGCACGCGGTGGATAAAAAGAAGGGATATTAGTCTTTTAAGAAAATCCGCAAGTCGAAGCCCGAAAGGCCCAACCAACACAGCCTAAGAATTTTTCGCCCAGGGAGGAAACAAAAATGAAGATCATCAACGTGGAAAGCTTCATCGTGGATGCAGGCTGGCGACCCTGGATTTTCGTCAAGGTCGAGACGGACGAGGGGATTACCGGCTATGGGGAATGCAGTGTTTCCCGGAGCCCTTTTGCCATGGCAGGCGCCGTAGAGGATTTGAAGCCTGTCATCATTGGCACAGACCCGAGGGCCTACGAGATGAGATTCTGGGAGATGTCGCGCCGTGCGATTGCCGAACCGCTGGGAATCCGCGCCAAGGCCATCGCCGGTGTCGAACTGGCGCTCCTGGATATCAAGGCCAAGGCTCTGGGCCTATCGGTGGTGGAATTGTTCGGGGGTCCAACCCGGGACAAAGTAAGATTATACTGGTCTCATTGCGGCACGACGAGGGCGCTTTATCCTGAGATGGGGACTCCCCCCATAAGGACCATGGGTGATATCGCCGAATTGGGGAAGGAAGTTGTTCGCCGCGGCTATACCGCCCTCAAGACCAACATTGTCTTCCCGGGAGATCCTGCCCGCGTGCATTTCGACGGCTTTGGAGGAGGCCTGGGGCGGGCTGCATCGACGGATCAGGTGGCGTCCAACAGCATGCTGAAGCATATTGAGACCCTGATCGGTACATTCCGGGAGGCGGTGGGACCGGAGGTGGACATCTGCCTCGACCTGAACTTCAACTTTAAACCCGAGAGTTGCATGCGGATCGCCAAGATCCTGGAGCCTTTTAACCTGCTCTGGCTGGAAATAGACATGTACCATCCCGAAGCCCTCCGGCAGATCAAGGACTCGACGAGCACGAAGATATGCACCGGCGAGAACCAGATCTACATGCAGGACTATCTTCCCTATTTCCAGGCACGATGTGCCGATGTTTTCATGGTGGATGTTGCCTGGATGGGCTTCAGTCAGTCGAAGAAAGTCGGCGACCTCGCCCAGATCTTTGAGTTCAACGTCGCGCCCCATAACTATTACAGTCATCTGTCCACGTTCATCAGCGCAGGCCTTTGTGCCGTGCTGCCCAATGTCCGGATCCTGGAGATTGATGTCGACGACGTTCCTTTGAGAGAGGAACTCGTTACCCACCTGCCGGAAATTAAGGATGGTTATGTGAAGATCCCAACGGGGCCGGGCTGGGGAACGGAGCTTAAGGAAGAAGTAGCCCGGAAACACCCCTGGCACAAGCCGAAAGCCCGCTGGTAGGATGGGGATTTGTCAGATTCGCCCCCCCTTATGATAGAAAGGAACATTCTTTTGGCAACTTCATTATTGACCTGGCAGGAAAGGTAAAAAATGAAAAACAAAAAATCAGATCGCCCAGGAAAAAGAAAATATCTAACCGGGAAAAGAATTCTTCCTCAGCCGATTTCAAAAGATACGGATATCGTAAAACTAATAGACAACATGGATGCTTATAATGCTGGAAGATTGAGAGCTGCCTGCCATTTATTAAGAGACCGATATTCCCAGAAGGATGTTACCGTGGGATTAAGCCTGGCCGGAGCCTTGACCCCTGCCGGCCTGGGTCCTTCCGCTATCATTCCGCTGATGAATCATGGTTTTGTGGATTGGATAAGCGCAACCGGTGCGAATATGTATCACGATCTGCATTTCGCCTTCAATTTGCCGATGCATCGAGGCAGCCACCTTGTTGATGACGCGGATTTAAGAAAAAAAGGTGTGACCAGAATCTACGATATCCTGTTCGATTATGAAGATGTCTTGATGGAAACGGATCGGAGATTGAGAAAAATCCTGGTGCAGCCTGAATTTCAGAAGGAAATGGGGACCCGAGAATTTTATCATCACCTTGGGAAATTCATGAATGCCTACGAGAAGAAAAATAATCTGGGAGGAGTAAGTATTATGGCCGCGGCCTACAGGCACGGAATCCCTGTTTTTACATCCTCTCCAGGAGATTCGACTATCGGGATGAATGTAGCCGGTTTGGAGCTTTTAGCCGCCGCAGCAGGCCTGCAGGATTTATTTAAGCTGAAAATAAACCCGAGCATGGATGTCAACGATTCAACCGCCATCATCTTAAATGCCAAGCGTTATGAACATGGAAAA
>JAOUFX010000779.1 GCA_029857975.1 Deltaproteobacteria bacterium
TAATTCCTGATCTCTACCCTTTGCGATTAGGGAATTTCTCTGGGGGAATATAAATTGTGCCCAGAGATTGAAATTGCCTGACCCAGCCTTGAGCAGGTTATCGAATTCTCTCCCTCCCGTCCCAAGGAAGGCAGGGACAAAAATCAACCCTGAGCGGTGCTTCTTGACCCGCCTTCAAAGGCGAGTCTTGGCGCCGCCGCAGGGGTCAATCGGCTTGAGGTTCTATTAAACCGTAGTTTCCATCTTTCAGTCGGTAGATGATGTTAAGGTTCCTCGAGTTAACATTGGTAAAAACCAAAAATTCATTATTCATAAGGTCCATCTGCATGGCTGCTTCCTCAACGGACATGGACTGGGCCAAGAGCTTCTTGCTTTTGACGACTTTCGGCTCTTCCCCTTCTTCAAAGCTGTTGGCGGAGTAGACATCCATGCGCCAGCTTAGTTCCGGAAGGGAAAAATTGGTCTTATGCCGTTTAATCTTGTCCTTGTATTTGAGAACCTGCCTCTCCAGCTTATCCGTTACCCGGTCAATCGCTGAAAACATATCCTCGGTTTCTTCTTGGGCATTGATGGTAATCCGGTTCGCTACCAGGGTAACTTCGGCGATATGGCGGTGTTTTTCTACAGCCAAAACAACGTTGGCTTCTAAGGGCCAGTCCATATATTTCTTCAGCTTGGAAAGTTTTTCCTGCACGTATTCCCGCAAGACTTCCTTCGATTCTGAATTGCGGAAAGTAACTGAAATTTGCATGCTCGGTGCCTCCATTGCGCTTCAATGCATACGGGCGCGGATTTTTCATCTCTCTGCCTGGAAAGGAATTCTCTTTCTAAAATTCTGACGATCTCTGCTCATCCGCGGAAAAATATTCAAATAATCTGCTTCCTCCGGGTCGAAGAGAGAACCCCAAGCATCTCGCGATACTTGGTGACGGTTCGCCGCGCAATTAAAATATCCTGTTTTTTAAGAAGTTCCACTAGTTCTTGGTCACTGTAAGGCTTCTGGGGGTCCTCTTTGGAAAGAATTTCTCGAATTTTCTCTTTGACGCTTTCGGAAGCGATGTTTTCCCCGCGCACGGTGTTGATACTGCTATTGAAGAAATATTTTAACTCAAAGATGCCTTGGGGGGTATGTACGTATTTATTCGAAGTCACCCGGCTAATGGTGGATTCATGCATCTCCACGTCTATGGCTACGTCTTTGAGAACCATGGGCTTTAAATAGGCCACGCCTTTATCCAGGAACTCGCGCTGAAAGCGGACGATCGACTTGGTCACCCGGTAGATCGTTCGCTGGCGTTGATGGATCGATTTGATCAACCATAGGGCCGACCGAATTTTTTCGTTGATGTACTCTTTGGCTTCCCCGGTGGATTGAACCTGTTCCCTGAGAATATGCCGGTAATAAGGGTTGATGCGCAACTTGGGCATACCATCCTCGTTGAGCACCACTACGTAATCATCTCCGATTTTGTAAATGTAGACGTCGGGGATAATGTAAGGAATGTTCTCGTCGCTATAACCCCGGCCAGGTTTAGGATCGAGTTCACTGATCAGTCGGGTGGCGCGCACCACTTCTTCTAACGGGATGCCCAATTCCTTGGCAATCGCCTGGTAATTTTTTTTAGCCAAATGGTCAAGATGGCCCTGGATGATCTTCTGCACCAAAAGTTCACCCGGATAAATTTGCTGAGCCTGCAAGAGCAAACATTCTTTCAAATCCCGCGCCGCCACCCCCGGGGGGTCCAGGGTTTGAACCTTCTGGATCACTTTTTCCATACTCGCCAGATCGAAGCCGGATTGAGTGGCAATTTCTTCCAGGGAGCCTTGAAGCAGGCCGTCTTCATTGAGGTTGCCGATAATTACCGTGGCCATCAGACATTCTTCTTCGTCGAAATTACTCAGCCGGATTTGCCACAAAAGGTGATCATACAGGGTGGCTTTCTTGGTTAAAAAATTTTCAAAGGTGGGACGATCTTCTTCTTCGTCTACCCTTTTGGTACCTGGAGAAAATCCCTCTGCCTTCCAATCCATGGCTGGCATTTCATCTTCCTCCCGGGCTTCCTTAACCTCGGAAGGGGAAGTGGTAAGGGTTTCATAATTGGTCTCCAAAGGTTCGGTCTCGGAGCTGGGCATAACCACTTCTTCAAGAATCGGGTTCTCCTCTTCCTCCTGCCGAACCAGATCCATCAATTCCATCCGCGATAGCTGCAGGAGTTTAATGGCCTGCTGCAGTTGCGGCGTCATGATTGGCTGCTGAGTTAGCTTAAGGCTCTGGCGAATCTCTAAAGCCATGGCAGATGCAGATCCTCTATCTCAACCTTTGACGGTCCCGGGCTTTTCTTAACTTTCTTTTCCTTGCGACCTTTTGAACTCTGAATTTAATAGGACGCAGATAACCGCAGATCATTATTTTCTTTTTAGTTTATCCTGGTAATCTGTACTACTAACGTTCAAATTCTTGAAATTTTGTTAAGCAATCCCCCCCACCCTATCCCTCCCCCTCGAGGGGGGAGG
>JAOUFX010000780.1 GCA_029857975.1 Deltaproteobacteria bacterium
ATTCAGTCTTTCACCGGCGCAGATCAAGCACCTTTCCTATTTTTTAAAAAGCCGAACGAGGGAATTATTCCATGAAACCCCGATGATGAGAAGAGCAAAGATGGATGGCCAGATCCGCGCGGAAAGGGAAAAACTGGAAAAATCTTTCCGCCCCGGCAAAGAAGCCCTTCGAGGGGGGAAATGCCTGGCCTGTCATAAGTATGAGGAAGAGGATGGCTTTATCGCTCCTGACCTTACCTATATGGCCTACATGAGGGAAGAAGGTTATATCCGCGATTTTCTCAATGCTCCCAGGAAAAGGATTCCCGGGGCTATTATGCCCTGGATTCCCATGACCCGGCAGGAAGAGAAAAATATCGTCCGTAAACTCCTGGGGAAAGCTGATGAAAGCCCCCTGCGGGGGATGATGAACCCCAAAAACCTGTACATGAAACTCTGCCAGAGGTGCCATGCGGCCCAGGGAGATGGTTTTGGCAACATCCAGCCAAACCTTGCTAACTTTCCTCGGGCATTCTGGAAGAATGCCGAATTTTTTCGAAGGATTCCCGATGAAAGGATTGTAGGAAGCATGGAAAGAGGAATCCCAGGCACCTCGATGCCTCCTTATGGAGGTCTTTTGGGGAAGGAGGAGACGGAATCTCTTGTCAATTTGCTCTTCGACCAATTCATAAAAATCCGAAGAGATGAAAAAAGAACCGATCCGCAATTCCAACCCAAACCAGAGTTGCTTCTTTCGGCCGGAGAAACGGAAAGCGTTTTCAAGAAGAACTGTTCATCCTGTCACGGGATTACCGGACATGGCAAAGGCCCGGAGTATCTGAAATTTCTTCCCCGTCCGAGAGATTTGACCAACTTCCCCTATTTTCACTCCATTACCAATGATCGGATTGCCACGGCCATCTTTTTTGGTGTTCCGGGAACGGCCATGAGCCCTTTTGCAAAGAGACTTTCGGCTCAAGCGGTATGGTCTCTTGTCGGTCACGTGCGGAGACTTTCCGCAAGCGAAGGAAAAGGTGAAAGAGCAGATTAACCGAAGAGATTTTTTCCTCCGCAGCTTCCTTTGGGCCGGCATCGGTCTCCTGGGGGCAATCGGAACCTGGGTATTCGGGGCAATGTGGACTTCGGCAAGTAAATTCTCCACGGCTCGTTGGGTTCCCGTAATCCCTTTAGATAAGCTGCCTCAGGAAAGCATAGTTCCTTTTCCTGAACACAAAGTTGCCATCCTCCGGAGGGGACCAAAGGTCGGCGCTATCAGCCTGGAATGCACTCATCTGGGTTGCATCGTAAACGTGGTCGACAGGGGCTTTTTCTGCCCCTGTCACGGGAGCGATTTTGGACCTCTTGGGCAGGTCTATTCGGGCCCCGCAATACGCCCTCTGCCCTGGCATGAGATCATGTTCCGGCGAGACTGGGTTTGGGTGCAAAGAGGGGGTAAATATGAAAGCCCCCGGTGGGAAGAATTAAAATCCCAAGCCGCACGCAGCGGGATGGGGAGCCAATGAGAAAAGTAATAAACTTTTTCAGACACATCCATCCTCCTTTCGTGCGCGAGAGAATTTTCCATCCGCTCACCACTTTGGGTTTAGGTGTCGTATGCTTCACCTGCCTGCTCCTGCTCATTGCCACTGGGGTATCCCTCCTGCTTTACTATGTTCCCCATCAAGACCTCGCCTATGACCGAATCCTGCACATTATTACGGCCTTGAAGTATGGGAGGCTTTTAAGAACCCTCCATTATCTAGCCGCAAACCTCCTTCTGATCGCAGGGATATTGCACATGGCCAGGGTTTTTTTTATGGGAAGCTATCAGGGGCGACGGTTGAACTGGATTTATGGGCTCTTTTTGCTGTCCTTGATATTTTTGAGCAATTATACGGGTTATCTCCTCCCATGGGATCAGACCTCCTATTGGGCGGCAAAGGTGGGATCCAATCTTATTGGTTATCTGCCGGAAATTGGATCGCCCTTAAAGAGCTTTATGCTGGGAGGAGAGGACATCGGTGAAGAGACGCTGATCCGCGCATTCGCCTTCCACATTGCCGTCCTGCCGTCGCTCTGGGTAATTTTTACTTCCCTTCACCTCTGGCGGGTTCGAAAAGACGGGGGATTGGCTTTCTCTGAAGAGAAAGATGAAGCTGTTCGGGTGCCCTCTTCACCCTGGCTTTTCCGGGCTGAACTATCTGTTGTTTTTCTGACGATTTCATTGTTACTTATACTATCCTTTTTCGTGGATGTTCCTCTCTCGGGAAGGGCGGACCCCCTCCATCCCCCTACTCCGGCAAAAGCTCCCTGGTATTTTGTGGGAATTCAAGAGATGGTGAGTCACTCGGCAATCCTCGGAGGGGTCGCAGCGCCTCTCCTGATCGTCTTATTCTTGCTTCTCACCCCCTTTTTGGACCGCTCCGAAAAGACAGCTGGCCGATGGTTTGCCAGAAGCCGATGGTTTTTCAATTCCGCTTTCACCCTAATTGTACTGAGTCAGGTTGCCATGATTATCATCGGGCAGTGGTTT
>JAOUFX010000781.1 GCA_029857975.1 Deltaproteobacteria bacterium
TGCATAGATAATCTCCTCTTTGCCATACACCGGTCCTGCCAGATACTCTCCGCTCGGGCCAACAATACCACTTCCACCGGCCACATCCCACTGAGTCCTCTTTTTTAATGGAAAGGTATCAGGAACCATTTCTTCGGTCATATATCCACATGAAATGATGACAAAGACCTGTCCCTCTAAGGCGTAATTTCGGGAGACGACATCCACATAATTTTTCATTCTGGCTAAGCTGGGCCAAACTGCTGCGTGGATCTGCTCTCCTTTCGCTAAGAGAGCATATTTTACCAATGTCATGAGATTGTTACCTCAGATCAACCCACCCCATTTCCCAACCTCAGTGGGATAAACCTTCAGGTCACTTCCATCTCCCTGACCCCAGATGCAGCGTTCCTCAAAGGTAGGGACTAATTTTCTATGCTTCCCAAGAATCGCCCCGTTTTTATCGATAAAGAGCAATGTATTAAACATCGTGGCTGAAACGCCCACTTCCCGTTCTGTCATGCCCATGATGGCATAGACGCCTGCCTCTTTTGCAACGGCACAAAGCTGGTCGACATCTGGACTGGGTACCTCCACAGCGTGCTCATAGAGTTGGAGATAGGCATCGATGCTTAACTCCCTTTCTGGGTGTGGAAGCGCTCGAGGCCAGTAAGGAAAGGTGGGGATGTAAGCCTCAGGAAAAACGATTAAGGAAGCCCCCTTTCTTCCTGCCTCCTTCATGAGGTGACAGGCCTTCTCTACAGTGGCTTTCCTGTCCAGGAAAATGGGCGACGCCTGGACTGCTGCAGCAGTAAATTTAGGAAGAAATTCTTTCATGTTGTCCTCCTTGCGACCCCCCTGAAGAGAATCTTTTCATCCATTTTTATTTGGTTAAACGTGAAGAGGAAACCTTTCTCCATCTATTTCAATGGTTGTTTTTGAATATGTTAGTTTTTTTATAATCTTTCCATCTTGAAAATGAAGAACATCGACGCCCCATCGTTTTTCGGGTTTTCCTTCATAGCCTTTTTCAAATGAGGGCCATTCAAGCTGCCATCGATAAAGAACTTTTTGTTCCTCTTCATCAATAAAAGTTTCCTCCTCTGTAAATCGAAACCCTCCGTGATTTGCAAACCACGGTGTCCATGCCTTCCTAAGAACTTCCTTTCCCATTGCTTTTCCACCAGTCCAGTTTTCAAATAGTATTTCATCATGAAAGAGTTTCATAACTCCTTCGAGATCGTGGTTGTCCCAGGCAAGATTCCATTGTTTCAACGCCTTCTTAATCTCTTCATTTGAAAGTGTCATAAGATACTCCTTTGATATTTTTTGTCGCTAACTATATAGTATTTTTTTACTCTGGCCTTAAATTCTATTTATTCTGTGAAATTATATTTTATATTGAGGTTATGTTTTTCCTACAGACCAAACCTTTCGGCGCCTTTAAAGACTCCATTTCAATTCTAAAATGGCCTGATGACGACTCCTTTTGCAAGAAAATACTATAATTAGCAATGTTATATCGCACCCTCATAAATATTAAACAAAATTATCTGGGCGCCATGGATAGGGTTATCAGTCATCAAATACGGTTTGCAATATATACTATTTTTAACAATTAAGGAAGTTAGAGTTTCAGGAAGAGGTCCTCATTTTTTTCAAATCCTCCTGGTCACAAGGCCAATTTGAAACTTTCACCTACTACTCTTCACAATCAATTGATGCAAAAAATTGGCGATTACCATGAGAAAGTGAGCAGGTTTGAAAAGCATTGGTGAGGCGGTTGACTTCGTTATCGCTTAATGGTTCTCGTTTGTATTGGTAGGGCATAAGGTTGAGGTTATTTCTTAATTGTTTTCGAGGTTGCTATAAATCCTATTTCCGCTATCCCCCCGCCCTCTTTTTTTCTGCTGAATAGTCTTTAGATTCTGTCCGGGTTCTCGCCAGTTGTACGCCTCGTTTCTCTGCAAGCTTTTGCCTTTCGGTTCCTTTTCTACGCTTAATTTTCTTTCTTGCTATCATTATTCTTTTAGGTCTTTGGCGCATGTTCCCTCCTTACCTCAATTGTGTAATTAATCGTTTAGTTACGATGTCAAGAATAGCCTCTTCCTTTGAGACATAGACTGTAAGCCAAGTGCCTTGGATATTTCCAGGATGGATCCTGTCGTCTATTATACAAAAAAGCGACAAGATGATGCAAATTACTTATCCACAAGTAAAGAAAATAAAGGACTTGTTAAGGGAGAGAAAATAAAAATGTCGTTTTTCCACACAGAGGGTGACAGGTAATTGGACTCTGTGACTTTGAGGCTTTCACCTACAGGTCCTCACACAACGATAACATCTTGACCTGAGGATTACTGGTTGAAATCATGTATCCCAGGTGAATATATGAATATCAAATCGTAGCTTTTTGGAGTTGCTGAGAACAGCGTATAGATAGCAGACATCGCAACCATCGAAGTCACTCTGTACGGTTTTGAAATCCTGTAGAATCCATCGGGTAATCGGGGTCTGGATAGGAGGAAGG
>JAOUFX010000782.1 GCA_029857975.1 Deltaproteobacteria bacterium
GACCTTGCACCACAGAGAGCGCAGAGGACGCCGGGAAAAAATTAAAAAAATTATACAACCAAAGATGAAAACCCAATCTTTTCTGGTTTTTGATTTTTAAATTGATTACCTCTGCGATATCGGCGATCTCTGCGGTCAATAATTAAATTGTATAGGAAATTCCTTTTTGGACACGGATTTACCCTGTTAGATGGTTACTATCTAACAGGGTGAACACAGAAAGTCGCTTAGCGCTTAGCGCTATGCGCATAGCGTCTTTTTTGTTTCTGCGGTTATCCGCGTAAATCTGGGTCCTATTAAATTTAAAATTCAGGAGGAATGATGCCCGAGCGAATCGATATCAACTGTGATATGGGAGAAAGTTTCGGCGCTTATACCTTGGGCCGGGATTCAGAAGTCATGGCCTACATCTCCTCGGCCAACATTGCCTGCGGCTGGCATGCTGGAGATCCGATGGTTATGGAGCAGACGGTTCGCCTGGCCAAAGAGAAAGGAGTCGCAGTGGGGGCTCATCCGGGTTACCCGGACCTCATGGGGTTCGGGCGGAGACGCATGGATCTTACCCCGGCCGAGATCGAAAATTATCTCTTGTACCAACTGGGAGCCCTCTATGCCTTCGCTCGCGCCCATGGTTTGCCGCTCCAGCATGTCAAGGCCCATGGGGCCCTGGGGAATGTGGCCTTTGTGGACCTGGAAGTATCTAAAACCATTGCTCGGACGGCAGCACGCTTCGGCAAGGAGATAATTTTTGTGGCGCTGGCCGGGACGGTGATGGTCCAAGCGGCCAAAGAGGCAGGAGTGCGGTTCGTGGAAGAGGCGTATGCGGACCGGGTGTATAATCCCGACGGAACGTTGCAGTCGCGTAAAATCGCCGGGTCCGTTATCCAGGATCCGGAAAAAGCGGCTCGTCAGGCTCTGACGCTTGTTCAAGAAGGTTACGTGATCGCCCATGATGGCACCAAAGTGATGGTAAAACCGGAGACCCTTTGCGTTCATGGGGATACCCCCGGCGCCATTGCCATTCTGCAAAAAATAAGAGAAGAACTCCGGAAAGCCTCGATTGCCGTCAAACCCATGGGGCAGTAAAGCGGATGTCAGAAACACCCAGGATTCTACCCGCAGGAGACCAGGCCATCCTCGTTGAATTCGGAGGGGAAATCAACCCAACCATCAACCGCTTAGTCCAAGCGTTCACTAACAGGGCCAATCAACACAGAATTCCTGGGATTGGAGAATTGGTTCCCTCCTATTGCACATTGCTGATCTATTACGATCCCTTTCTGCTTTCTTTTCCCCAGGTCGAATCCTGGGCTCATAACCTTCTGGGCAGTGACCGCTGGGAGAGGAAAATTAGTTCCGAGGTGAAAGAAGTACCGGTGATTTATGGGGGGCCGTACGGTCCTGATATCGAGTTCGTTGCCCGGCATAATCACATCACCACAGAAGAGGTCATTCAACTCCATAACAGAGAAACTTACCTGGTTTACGTAGTCGGTTTTTCTCCGGGATTCGCGGCCATGGGTACGGTTCCCTCAAAGATCCAGACCCCTCGCCTACCAACCCCCCGGACCAGAGTCCCTGCCGGCTCGGTGGGAATTGGAGGAATCCAAACCGGCATCTATGCTATGGAATCGCCCGGGGGATGGCAATTGATCGGCCGGACACCTCTTACCCTCTTCGACCTGCATCGCCATCCCCCTGCTTATTTCCAGGCTGGAGATTATGCCCGTTTCTACCCCATTACCAAAGAGGAGTTTTTAAGATATCATTATGATCGAAGTCATCAAGCCCGGTCTTTTCACCACCGTCCAGGATAAAGGACGATGGGGCTACCAGGGATATGGGGTAGGCGTTGCCGGGGCCATGGATAATTTTGCTCTGCCGGCTGCTAACCTCTTGGTGGGGAATTTGGAGGAAGCCGCCGGACTGGAAATGACTCTTGTCGGTCCTACGTTAAAATTCCACCAGGAAACGATCCTGGCCATTACGGGTGCCGAACTGGATCCCCGGCTTGAGGGGGAGTCGATACCGAACTGGACTTGTCATTTCGCCCCTTCCGGGTCGACTTTGAGCTTCGGCGGAAAAAAGAAAGGGGTTCGCGCCTATCTGGCCGTTGGGGGGGGGATCGACGTTCCACCCGTCATGGGATCCCGCTCTACCCACCTTCTGGGCCACTTCGGCGGCTTGGAGGGGCGGGCTTTAAAATCCCACGACCATCTGCCCGTTCTTCCTCTAAGCGGGGCATTACCCAATCTTGCCGGCAGGTTTTTCCCGGAAAAAAGCCGACCCCCTTACCAGAAGAACCCCACGCTCCGCGTCATCCCCGGTCCATTTGCAGACTTCTTCTCTGAAGAAGGAATAAAGGTTTTTTTCTCCACCGCATACACGATTACCCCGCCATCCGACCGCATGGGGTACCGTCTGCGAGGAGAGCCCATTAAAAGGAAGAAGTCTGAGGAATTGATCTCCTGCGGGCTGGCCAATGGGACGGTTCAAGTTCCCCCC
>JAOUFX010000783.1 GCA_029857975.1 Deltaproteobacteria bacterium
ATCCGTTGGGGGTTGTATAAATCATGAATGTAGCCGTGTCCTTTCGGACAGATAAAACCTCGATTCCCATTGGCCTCCGGATTTCCCTCGATTTTCCAGATCCGGTTGTTCTTCACATGGGCATAGATGGCGCAGCGATTCCCACAACCGTTGCAGAGGGTGGGAACCGGGATGACCGGACTTTCCGCATTCGTCTTCGCCCAGCTCTTAAAATCGAGAATTTGATCACTCAGGGCCAGAGCCCCCATGCCGAGCGCTGTCCCTTTCAAAAAATTTCGTCGGGTAATCATAGACCGATGAATATTCCGCTGGAATTTAAGAAATTCAAAATCGTTAATAGGTAAGCTGGAGAGCGCTGCGGGATTCATTCCCTCAGCGCTCTCCGCGTTCTCGGCCGGGATAGTTTTTTACCGAACGACGGGATAGCCGGCCTTGATCCAGGACTCGAAGCTCGCATCCATGAGGACCGCATATTTATAACCGAGATCATTCAGGGTCTTGGTGGCCAGGGCCGAACGGGCCGCAGTCTTGCAATAAACATAGACCTTGGCGTTCTGATCGGGGATCTTGCTGAAGACATTGAATTCCAGAGTTCCCCGGGAGATGTTCAATGCCCCGGGAAGGTGGCCGGCGGCAAACTCCCCTCCATCCCGCACGTCCAGGAAGATGGCCTTCTCTTTCTTGTCGATGGCGGCCTTTACGTCGGCAGCCGAAACCTTCTGGATGGAGGCCTTGGTTTTGGCTACCATCTCTTTGACCACGGGCGGAGGCCCGGCTGGGGCCTTCTGTTGAGCCAGCGCAGCGCTAACCAGAGAAATAGTAAACAGAACAGATACAAAAGCTACAAACATCTTCTTCATTTTTACTTCTCCTTTCCTTTGGGGGTTGATGCTGAATCATGGATGACTTACACCCATGGCTTCTTCCAGTTGCTGCAAATCGAAAGGTTTTTCCAGATACCCCTGGATCCCGAACTTCATGGCCTCTTGCTTCAAAATTTCATCCTGGCCGGCCGTCATCAGGATGGATATGATTTCCGGTTTCTCCAGCATCAGGGTTTTTAACATTTCCAGACCATTTCCGTCAGGGAGTCTGTCGGTACACAGAACCATATCAAATGGAGCCGATTGCCAGAGGGAAAGCCCCTCTTTTTGCGAATGAGCAAAGGCCACCTCAAAATTCTTCTGGAGCTGCATGAAATAGCGCAAGGACTGTTGGAGGGTTTTTTCTTGTTCGATGATTAATACTTTCATAATCTGCAAGCTTAAAGGCAACCTTGATGCCAAAAAAAAGGGAAGACTGGATTTTCGGGAGTAGCATGATGCCTCAGGAATAAATTTTTCATGTTAAATTAAAAACTTATTGCACGGGCGGAAAATATCTTGGGGCAGGATGGGGGAACATCTGCGCAAGAGATAGGGTTGGAATTGGTACAGTCCGATTGTTTCAAATCAGACGGTGGAAAGAGAAAAGGGGGAATAATAATTGAATTTCTTTGAAGATTTAATTTTTGTCTGATTTCGTATATTTTGTTTGAAAGCATACATTAAAATATCTCTTACAAAGGGCCCGCCTTGCCAAGGGAAGAAAGACAAGCGAACAAAAATCGTTGCCTAAAGGCAAAAAAATTGTTATGAAGGATTTCCTCCGGACATGAAAGGACACCAAAGCTGCCCCGGAGTACTCCCAACGAAAAGAGACGGAAAGACAGAATGGGTGAACGACATGTACCGAAGATTGCCGCTGAACTGGGAATCCCGCAACAACAAATTCAAGCAACAGCGGGGCTTCTTATGGAAGGGGCTTCCGTCCCGTTCATTGCCCGCTACCGCAAAGAGGTCACGGGCTCTCTGGATGAAGTGCAGATCACGATCATCCGCGACCGCCTGGACCAGTTGGCCGAGCTGGATAAGCGCCGGGATGCCATCCTCAAATCCCTCCAGGAGCGGGAGCTCCTCACCGATGATTTAAAGAAAAAGATTCTAACGGCGGAGACTCTGTCGGTCCTGGAAGATATCTACCTCCCCTTCCGGCCGAAGCGCCGCACCCGGGCCACGGTGGCCAGAGAGAGGGGCCTGGAGCCCCTGGCCCACATCCTTTTCGCCCAGGAAGAAAAGGATCCCGCGACGGAAGCCGCCCCCTTTATCGATCCGGAAAAGTCCATATCCTCCGCGGAAGAGGCCCTCGCCGGGGCGCGGGACATTATCGCCGAGTGGATCAACGAAGACCAGTCGGCCCGGGCTGCGCTGCGGGTCTTCTTTGCTTCCCGCGGGGTCTTGCGCACGAAGGTAAGCATGGGCAAAGAGGCGGAAGGAAATAAGTACCGGGATTATTTTGAATGGGAAGAGCCGGTAACCAAGGCCCCTTCCCACAGAATCCTGGCCATGCGCCGCGGGGAAAAAGAAGGTTTCCTGAACCTTACCGTATTGCCGCCGGAACCCGAAGCCCTGGCCATCCTCGAGCGCCTCTTCGTCAAGGGGGGGAACGCCTGCTCCGCC
>JAOUFX010000785.1 GCA_029857975.1 Deltaproteobacteria bacterium
GCGGCCGTCAAAGAAATTATACTGGGGCTTGGCTTGAACCGGTATATGATCTTGGGGATCATGTTGTTTACCTTGCTCGTTTTGGGATGCTTCATCGATTGCTACGGCGTTCTCCTCATGTGCATCCCCATCTTTGGCCCCATCGTCCAGGAATTGGGTTTTGATCCCATCTGGTTCGGCCTTCTATTTACCATCATGATTCAATCATCCTATCTTTCCCCTCCCTTCGCGTACGCCATTTTTTTCTTGAAGGCAGTGACCCCTCCCGAAGTCAAAACTACGGATCTGTGGCAGGCAGTGCTGCCCTGGATCGGCTTGCAAGTGGCGGCCCTCATATTGTGTATTATCTTTCCGGGAATTATTACCTGGTTGCCGGGACAAATGTGGGGAAAGTAAGGGGGAGACCCAGCTGCCAGGTTTAAACGATTGCAGAAGACCATGAAAGTTCTCGGGTCCAAAGGAAAAAATAAAAATTTTTTCATTTTCTTCTTCCTGATGGTCTAAGAAAGGAGTCATCATGATGCACCAACCCAATTTTGAACGATTAAGAAAAACTATGAGACATGAAGAACCAGACCGTGTCCCGTTAGTGGAGGGGATGGTTGGCTATGAGATTCAATCTCAATTTTTGGCAAAGAAGGTAACAGGAGTAGATGTGGAATCCCAGGTAAAATTTTGGACCCAGGCCGGATATGACTATATCCCCCTGACTTCGGGAATGATGGATCCAGGAGAAGTCACCAAAGATTCCAGTATTGTGGGGGTAGTTCAAAAGGCATTACGCAAGGATAAGGGGCCGGAGGAAGTCGTTCCCTGGAACATCGAAGAAGGGGGGGTGATTTCTTCTCCCGAAGATTTCGACCGGTTTCCATGGGAGGAAGCCGCCAAGCTGGATTTCCATAAGTTCCAGGAGGTTCAACTCTATCTTCCGGAGGAGATGCGCATCATCGCCACCAGTGGAAAGGTCTTCACCCTGACCTGGATGCTTTTGGGGTTCCAAAATTTCTGTATGAGCCTCTACCTCCAGGATGAATTGGTGGCCAAGGTTTTCCAAAAGGTAGGAGAAATCCAAGTGGCAGGGGTTAAAAAACTTCTGGAGATCCCCAAAATGGGTGGAGTCTGGGTGATTGACGATTTATCTTATGGCTCGGGACCTATGATTGACCCCAAATTTTTCCGGAAATATGTATTTCCCTGGTACGACGAAATTGCCGCTGTTTGCCGCCAGAATGATTTGCTACTATTTTTTCACTCCGACGGGAATATCTGGCAGATCATGGATGACCTCGTTAACATCGGCTTTCATGCCATCCACCCCCTCGATCCTACCTCCATGGATATCCTGGAGGTTAAAAATAAATTAGGAAAAAAGATTGGAATCATGGGAAATATTGACGTGGATCTTCTGGCCCGGGGGACCCCTGAAGAGGTTCGGGATCTGGCCAAAAAGCGCCTCCGCGAGATCGCCCCGGGAGGAGGGTACGCCCTGGGATCAGGCAATTCTGTTCCCAACTGGGCCCGATTTGAAAACTACCAGGCGATGCGGGAGACCACTTTAGAATGGGGAAAGTACCCAATAAAACTGTGAGATGCAGGTTAGCGGGTTAATATTGGATTGATTAATATATAGAGGAGCGCCGGTAATCTGAGAGTTTGCCCGGAAGATAGGGGTAGATGGGTATTCAACCGACGCAGCATCGGCCATGAATAAAGTCAAAGAACTTTTAGGTATGGTCTGAAAGCCAGAGGAAAATGAAGCTTTTATGCATTGGTGAAAAAATCAATTCCTCCCGCAAGGAGATTAAGGAGGCCATCGAACGTTCCGATAGTAGCTTGATCCAGAAGATCGCCCGCGAGCAATGTGAAGCCGGGGCCCATTACCTGGATGTCAATGCCGGACTTTTCATGGAGCGGGAGCCGGAGAAACTCCGCTGGGTTGTGGAGACAGTCCAAAAAGCGGTGGACAGGCCCTGTTGCTTGGATAGCCCCAATCCTCTGGCGTTGGAAGCAGCGCTAAAGGTTCACCGGGGCCAGGCGCTTCTCAATTCGATTTCCCTGGAGAAAGAACGCTATCATTCCATTCTGCCGTTGGTCAGGAGATTTGGTACAAAAATTGTGGCCCTATGCCTGGATGATGGCGGAATGCCCAGGGATGTAGAAGATCGCTTTCGCCTGGCTAGACTCCTCATCGAAAAATTGTCTGGAGAAGGAATTTCTCTGGATGACATTTACATAGACTTCCTGGTTCAACCTGTGGCCACAGACTTTAATCTGGGGACTATTCTGCTGGAGGCATTAGAGAGAATCAAGCGGAATTTTCCTACAGTCCATGTGATCTGCGGCCTCTCCAACATTTCTTTTGGCCTTCCTCAACGAAGATTGCTCAATCACGTCTTCCTTGTCCTGGCTTTGGCCAAAGGCCTGGACGCAGCCATCCTGGATCCCACGGATCCCGGAGTGATTTCTTGCCTCAAGGCTGCTCAAGTATTACTCG
>JAOUFX010000784.1 GCA_029857975.1 Deltaproteobacteria bacterium
GGGCTTTTTCGGCCCTGATGGTGGCCTACAGTGCTATCGATGAGGATCGCTTGAGTGCCGACCTTCTGCCTACAGCCGCGGCCCAAGGGGTAGGCCTGATTGCCATGAAGCCTTTAGCCGGGGGGCGGCTGGTCCAAAGGCCTTCCCAGGGCTGGAGATCAGAGTTCTTCAGGGGGGAAACGCCAGCGCAGCTATCCCTGCGCTATGTTCTTTCCAACCCCTATATTACCTGCGCCATCCCGGGCATGATGGCTCTCGATGAATTGGAAGAAAATATAACGGTGGGGAAGAAGCCGAGAAAATTGTCGGCCGGGGAGATTAAAAGGTTCATGGAGATTGCCGGAGAAACAGGAAAGGGGTTTTGTCGTAATTGCGGTTATTGCCTTCCCTGTCCGGAGGGAATCCTCATTCCCGATGTTTTCCGCTATGAAAACTATTACCGCTGTTATGGCTTGAAAGACTGGGCCCAGAGCCAGTATGGTTCATTACCAGCCAATGCCCAAGCCTGTTCGGATTGCCAGCAATGCCTGGATAAGTGCCCTTACGGAGTTTCGATTCCTTCAAATTTAAGAAGCGCCCATAAAATCTTAAAGGGAAAAGAATAAGGGGCGGCTGCCTTGAATTGGGGAACCTGTTGAGAAGCCTTGGCGTCAGAGATCCAGGAGAAACCAAATGCGCGGGGTAATGCTTTCTTTTTCCTTCCTCATTGCTTTCCTCCTGCACCTCCTATTATTCGCCACCGCCCCTATGGCCTCCATTATGATCGGGCAGATGGGCCTATCCCATGCCGAATTCGGCATGGTCTACTCGGCTTCTATGTTCAGTCTCATTCTATTCCGCATTCCCTGGGGACTGATCGCCGACCGCATCGGTTATCTGTGGACCCTCAAGATTGCTTTGCCCATTGCGGCGGCATCTGCCCTGGCCCGGGCCTTTGCTCCCAGTTATCCCATGCTGCTGGCAAGTCAATTTATCCTCGGCTTGGGCCTGGCGTCCGTAATGCCCTGCCTGCCGCTGATTATTAAGGAATGGTCGGCCGGGAGGCCCCTCGGGCTGGCAACGGGGATTTATATCTCGGGCTTTGCCGCGGGCAACGCCGCAGCCCTGGGGGTTACCCCCCTCCTCCTGGAGATCATATACTGGAGGTATGTTCTCTTCTTCTGCGGCGGCCTGGCTGTGGTAATGGGCATTCTCTGGTGGGGGTGGGCGAAAAGCTCGATGAAAAGTACCCCTGATTCTAAACCGGGCCAATTCAAAACGATCTTCAAAAACCCTCTGGTCTGGATTCTCCTTCTGCTCATGAGCGCGGCCATGGGCGGTTATGATACCCTGGCCACCTGGATGCCCAAGGTATTAGAGATGAAAAAGATAGACAAATCCTTAGCCTCCTTGTTGCCCCTTGGATTCTTTCTGGCTGGGCCGGTGGTGGGATGGATTTCCGACCGGTTTCCAAACCGGAAGAACACCATTATTTTGCTCGGTTTGCTGGCTGCGGCCTCGACCCTGGGGATCAATTATGCCCCTTTTCCCGTCTTGCTTTTCTGCCTTTTCCTTTCCGGCTTCACCACCATCGGGGTACTTACCATCACTCTGGCCCTGCCGGCAGAGCAAGAAAACTTTTCATCTTCCATTGGCACCGTGGTTGGATTAATCTCTTCGCTGGGCAACGTCGGTCCTCTGGTGATGCCGGTGGTCTTTGGCTTGCTCATAGATCTTACGGGTTCTTTTCATGCTTCCGTTTTCTTCGTGGCCGCCCTTTCCGGGATCACCTTCATCCTGGGGGGGCGGGTGAGCACGAGAAATTCTTGAACCCTTAAAATTATAGAACAGGAGGAACGCCCGTTATGAAATCAGCTGAATACACCTCTCTCGATGCCACAGCCCTTGCCGACCTGGTGCGACAAAAACAGGTCAAGCCGATCGAACTCGTGGAAGCAACCATTGAACGGATCGAGCAGTTGAACCCAACCCTCAATGCAGTGGTCACGCCGATGTATGAACAGGCACGCGCCGGAGCCGGCGGAAAAATGCCGGAGGGACCCTTTACGGGTGTACCTTTTCTGCTTAAAGACTTAGGCGCCTCATACGGGGGAGTGCGGATGGCCATGGGGTCCTCCTTTCTCCGCAACTTCGTTCCCGATCATGACACGGAATTGGTTATTCGACAAAAGCGGGCCGGTTTAATCATCCTCGGAAAAACCAATACCCCGGAGTTAGGCATCCTTCCCACCACTGAGCCACGCTTATTCGGCCCCAGCCGCAATCCTTGGGACATCAAGAGAACCACGGGCGGGTCCAGCGGGGGGTCAGCCGCTGCCGTGGCCGCTGGCATTGTCCCCATGGCCCACGCCAACGACGGCGGTGGATCCATCCGGATTCCGGCATCATGTTGTGGGCTCTTCGGCCTGAAGCCCACCCGGGCGCGCAACCCTCATGGCCCGGACCTCGGCGATATATTTAGTGGGTTGGTGGTTGAACATGCCGTTACCCGCTC
>JAOUFX010000787.1 GCA_029857975.1 Deltaproteobacteria bacterium
CAATCATCATAGGAATAACCGCCCTCGATACCCTGAAAACTCCATGGAGATTCACATCGATGGTTTTCATCCAGGCTTCCTCACTGTAGGTATGGGCGGGGCTGGGAGCGCCAAAGGAAGCACCGGCGTTATTGAAAAGGACATCTATGCCCCCGAATTGTTCTTTGGTCCTTTGAACTGTCTGCTGAATAGACTCGTTGTTAGTTACGTCGAGGTCAATAGCCAGGGTTTTGACTCCATATTTTTCCGCCAAAATGCTGGCGATGCTCTCCATCTCTTGGCGCATGCCCATTTTTACGCCGCCAACGCTCTCCGGGCCTTTTCCTAGATCAGCTATTATTACATTGGCACCACAGGATGCCATTTTGTCGGCAATGGCAAAGCCAATGCCTGTCTTTTTCCCCGATCCGGTAATCAGGGTTATTTTACCTCTGAGATCTTCATACATCAAACCCCTCCCAACTTTACTATTGGTATTCCTCATTATCCCTGGCCTTCAATTGCCCGGGCAGGGCAGATATCCGAGCATGTACCGCAATCAGTACAAAGGTCTGGGTCTATCCTGGGCCTTTTTTCTCCGGGCGAAATAGCTTCCAGCGGACAGACTTGGAGGCAATCGCCGCAGTTGGTGCAACGTTCGGTGATTCGGTAAGCCATATATGCAATGCGGAATTCGGAGTGCGGAGTGTGAAATTTCTAACCGGAATAACGGGTTTAGATTTTCATTCCGCATTCGGCATTCCGAATTTAGAAGTTCTTCCACATGTCTTCATCTGTATAGATTTTTTCTTCCTGGGCGTCAATGCCCATGGCATCCAGTTCGACATTGCGGCGATCACTCAGATCGCCCAGGAACTCTTGAAAAGTTTCATGTTGGATGAGAGCGTCCATGATCTGACTTGTACCCGTCCAGATCAGGCACAGGCGGGAGTCGCGCAAATATTTCTCTAAGGGGTAAACATTGGTATAACCGATTCCCCCTAAAACCTGCATGGCGATATTAACGATGGACCAGGAAGCTTCCGTGGCAAATTTTTTGGCTTCACTAACCAGGCGACGATGGGGCATTCCTCTGTCCACGGTTTTGGCCGCTCCGTAAACCAGCCCCCGGGCAGCATCCAACCGGGTCATGGCGTCGGCGATCATGAAACTGACCGCCTGAAACTTCCGGATTTTTCTGCCAAAGGCGACTCTGCGGTCGCTGTAGCGGATGGCGATTTCCAGAGCTGCCCGGCCACCCCCGATCGAAGCAGCAGCCGAAGTGAGACGCTCCGGGATCATCATCCGGTCAAAAATCAGAGCACCGTATCCCAGCTTCGCAACCAGGTTCTCTTTGGGTACACGACAGTTCCGAAAGACCAGCCTTCCCACGCCCGTGCCCCGGCATCCCAAGAGGCCATATTCATGTTCCACCTGGATTCCAGGGCCTTTCTCCACAATGAACATGGAGATTCGCTGATGAGGAGGTGCTTGGGGGTCCGTGTTGCAATAAACCGTGAAAAAATCCGCCGCCTCGGCTCCGACCACAAAACGTTTCTGGCCATTCAATATAAAGGAATCGCCATCCGCAACTGCGCGGGTTGTGGCCCCGAAAAAATCAGACCCACCCCTCGGTTCGGTAAGGGCTTCTTCCGGTATCTGGGTGCCGGTGATGATGGGTCTTAAATATCGTTCTTTTTGTTCATCAGTTCCAAAAACATTAAGAGCCTCTCCTACAATGGAGGTCATCACAAAGGCGCATCCCAAGGCTACCCCCAGAACACCCACTTCCTCTTCGGCCACGACCTCCGCGGTCCAGGGTAACTCCCGGCCCCCCCATTTCTTGGGGAACCGTATTCCCCGCAGGCCATGTTGGGCCAGCTTGGCGATAAAATCATAGGGGAACTTGGTCTCGTCCCGATCCATGGCCCGTAAAAGATCTGCCGGCACTTCATCCCGGACGAATTTCCGAACTTCATCCCGCAGTGTTTTCTCTTCTTCGGTCAGCAGGGCGTCATAGAGCATGGTAGCCTCCTTTCATCATCGGCAGGTCTTATTTGTGGTCTACTTAGAGATCGAGAAAGGAAATGTTCTCTCGTCTTCCAGAAAGCCTTATGAAGCTCCGGGGGTAAATTTAATGAATAGGAAATTCCTTTTTGGACACGGATGTACACAACGCGGCATAGCCGCAACCCAAAATTTATTGGACGCAGATTTACGCAGATAAACACAGATAAAATTAAAATATGATGGACTCGGACTCGTAAAAAGGATGAAAATACTCTTTTTGGTCTTTCCCGTGAAAACGGGAATCCAGTATTATCAGCTATTTACATCTTCTCTGGACTCTCGCTTCCGCGGGAGAGACGACTTTTTACGAAATCATCAAATATGTTTAATCAGTAGTGTCCCAACGTTATTAGAATAATTTTAGTTGGTTAGAAGAATCGGCTTCTTTTTCATCGTCTTGAATTGGATAAAGCAATTGGAATAATGGAGTTTTTTGAAAAAGA
>JAOUFX010000786.1 GCA_029857975.1 Deltaproteobacteria bacterium
TCGTGGTCAGGGCGAGGAGCTGAAACATATGGTTCTGGAACATGTCCCTGATTACACCGGCTTCCTCGTAATAGCCCGCTCGGTGCTCGACGCCCAAGGTTTCTGAAGCCGTGATCTGGATATGGTCAACATACCTTCGGTTCCACAAGGGTTCAAAAATCGAGTTGGCAAACCGAAACATCAGGAGATTTTGGACGGTCTCCAAGGCCAGGTAGTGGTCAATACGATAAACCTGGTTTTCTTGAAAAGAATTCTTCAGAATCTTATTGAGCCTTCTTGCCGATTCGAGGTCCCTTCCAAAGGGCTTTTCAATGACCACATGGGTGTATCCTCCAGATTCCCGGGAGAGTTCGGTTGCCCCCAGATTCAGAATAACGGTTTCATACAGGGGGGGAGGAACGGCTAAGTAGAAAATCCGGTTCCCCCCGGTCTGATTTTTCTTTTCGAGTTGCAGAAGCTTCTCGCGAAGGGACCGCACATAGGATTCCTTGGAACCATAATCGACCGAGGCGTAAAAGAGTTTAGCGGCGAATTCATTCCAAAAGGATTCATCGAACTCCCGTGGGAACTCTTCCTTTACCGCCGATCGCATCCTCTCCCGGAATTGATCCGGACTCATATCAGTGCGGCTTGTCCCCAGAATAAAAAAATGTTCCGGCAGTAACTTGTTTTTTTGAAGTCGATAAAGAGAAGGAATAATTTTCCTTTTGGTGAGATCTCCCGAGGCGCCGAAGATGATTAATCCACATGGGCCGGGAATCTTGACTTCACATGCACCCAGCGTGCGATACACCGGTTCAGTTTTCAATTGGGCACCGGCTTTTTCGAGTCTTTCATGATCCTTTAAGTTCATTGTTTCACCTTATTGTCCCGACCCTCTTGGAAAAAAGTCCGGTCGCGGATGGGTAATTGAAGATGCCGCCTCGGGCGGTTCCCAGGGCTTCCGTTCCAAGATTCTGCGGCCCGGACTCAGGCCGTGATGGCTCCCCCTCAGGTGAACCCCGACCCCGCCGTGCAGGCGTAACAATGTTCTCCCGTGGCGATGAATTCTCCGGCCGCAGGAGGCCCGGCCATCTCGGAAACATGTCTTTTGCGGCCTCCCATGGGTGTTCCCGCTGCCAGATTGAAATCGCAGTCGAACAGAAAGCCGTCCCACCCCACCGAAACAAGGGAGCGGCACATCAAGCCTTCGAAGGTGCAGGGGTTAAAACTCGCGGCCAATTTCCGCATGTATTTTTCGAAGTTGTCCGACTGGATGAGCCAGCGGCGGAATCTTCCCAAGGGGACGTTGGAAAACGTAAAGAGGTGGGTGAATACGATCCCCCATTTTTCTTTCAAGTCCCGCTGGAACTTCTTCTCGGCCTGTTCCTGGGAAACCGGCAAAAATGCCCCCGTGGGATTGGAGACCAGGTTTAATTCCAGGGCCGATCCCGGGCGGCCGTACCCCAATTCGTTCAGCCGTTTCAGGGTGAGGGTGCTTTTGGAAAAGACACCTTTCCCCCGCTGGGCTTCGGCCTGGCCTTCGTCCAAGGAGGGGAAGGAGGCCACAATCACCACCCCATGCTCCCGGCAGGCTTCGATAATTTCCTCTCGCTTATCTTCCGCCAGGGCGGTCAGGTTGCTTCGGAACAGGGTTCTTTTGGCCAAGGGGGCCAGACGGGCGATGATCCCGGTGATCCGGGGGTGCAACTCCGGAGCCCCGCCGGTGATGTCGATCACTTCAAAGCACCCCCGCCGGGCGAAACCGGCCACTTCATCGACCGTCTCCCAGGACATCACCTCATTTCGATCCGGCCCCGCTTCCAGATGGCAGTGGCGGCAGGATTGGTTGCAGCGCAGACCCACGTTCACCTGGAGGGTGTGGGTCACACCCCGCCGCAATTCGAGGCCGTACCTGGCGAGAGCCCCGGAAAAGGGCTCACCAAGGGATCCCCCTTTTTTTATTTCATTCTCCCGACTCGGGATGATGGTTTCCAGGGCCATGAATTCCTCCTTTGCTTCAAGAGCGGATGGAATCCGATGAGGATGCACCGGATTCGGGATCGCGGTCTATGACTGCCGTCGCTCCACCCCATGAGGATATTGCGTTAAGAGGGCATAGTGATCAGCGTCTTATTCTAAGCTCATAAAATATTGAATAATATAGGGTAAACACCCTATTTCTCGCTGACCATATGGTATTTTTTCCGGATCCGGTTCTTTCTTATCCCCATACTGCGCTGCGGCAAGGGATGCCCTAAAAATCCGGTATCCCTTTCTTTCGCCTTTGGCCTTCAGCCGCAGAAATGAAAAATTTCTTGCACCGAAACCCAAAATATTTTCCATGCCAAGGCGTTTGAGGAGGGGTGGCCCAGCCTACTATGTTGATTTTAAGTACTCGCGGATCAAAAGAGCCGCCGTTGCCCCTTCGCCGGCGGCCGAAGCTACCTGTTTGGTACTTCCGGCGCGGACATCTCCGGCGGCAAAAATCCCCGGAACACTGGTTTCCAGAA
>JAOUFX010000051.1 GCA_029857975.1 Deltaproteobacteria bacterium
GGCCGCAGACCCGCAATATCGGACCAAACGGCAGCGTTGGGAAAGGAAGTATATCCTCCAGGAAGAGGTTGAGAAGATTACCACCCAGTACACAGTAAAAGAAGTGGGTGAAATGATGGATCGCGAGCGAGTGGCCAATTCGCCCATCCTAAATATAAAGGAAGTTGTTGAAGACCCTCACTTGAACGCCCGGGGATATTTCTTGGAAATCGAACACCCCATCATTGGCAAAGCCAAAATTCCCGGCATACCTTTCAAACTCTCGGCAACTCCCGGCAAGGTCGAGCGCCCCTCTCCGTTAGTTGGGGAACATAATGAATTCATCCTGGGAAAATACCTCGGTATCAACCGCGCCGAGGTCCGGAAACTTGCCGCGGAGGGCGTCATCTAAATTCGGATTACGGATTTTGGAAAACAGAAAAGGGATTCAGGTAACAGTTTAGCCCTTTGAAAAAATTGGCTAAACTTCAATGCAAAATGCAAAAATTAAATTGAAAATTTCAAAAGGATTAAAGCTTTTCAGAGAAATTTTCACTTTTCAATAAAATTTAGCGTGTCTTTTCAAAACGCTAAATTGATACGGATTCAGAGAAAGCCTCAGGGAGAGGATGAAGAGAAGGAGGAGAGCAAGTGGAATTTCTCAGATTTTATCAATTCCGGGCCCCCCGCAATATCACCTTTGGACTGGGGGCGGCGGAAACAGTGGGGGAAAAAGCCAAGGAATACGGGGCGAATAAAGCTTTGATGGTGACCGATCGTGTTTTTGGCCCGGTAGGAACCATAGAAAAGGTTGCCCAAGCTTTGTCCCGGAAAGGGGTTGATCCGGTCGTTTATGACGGCGTAATCACCGAGCCCACCACCGACCAGGTCGAAGAAGGGTTGGAAGTTTATCGCCAAAACGGCTGCGGGCTGGTGATCGGCCTGGGAGGAGGCAGCTGCATCGATGCGGCCAAAGCGATTTCCGTGGTGGCCACCAACGGAGGCCGCATCCAGGATTACGAGGGCCGGGGAAAAGTAAAGAAGCCCAGGGCGCCTTTGTTCGCCGTCCCGACCACTGCCGGGACCGGGTCAGAAGTGAGCTTGTCTTGTGTGATCACGGACCAACAGCGAAAAGTTAAGTTTATCGTCTACAGCCCGTATATCCTTGCCGATGAAGCCATTGAAGACCCTCTCTTGACTCTTTCCATGCCCCCCAGCATTACGGCCTCTTCGGGGATGGATGCTCTAACCCACGCCATAGAAGGCTACATCAGCCTGCGTGAAGCCAACCTGGGGTACGGAACCCCACCCCTCATTCATTATTCAGCCATCCCGGCCATCGAATTGATCAGCCAGAATCTAAGGCAGGCTTGGGCCAATGGAAAGAACCTGGAGGCACGCAGCAACATGATGTTGGGGCAGCTTTTAGCCGGATTCACCTTTGCCAATGCCGGAACAGCCCTGGCCCATGGGATGGCCCGGCCTCTCGGAGCTTATTTCCATGTGCCCCACGGTCTGGCCAACGCCATCGTCCTGCCCCATGTCATGGACTTCACCTGGGTTGCCGTACCGGATAAGTTCGCCCGCATCGCCAGCGCGATGGGGGAAGAAGTCGCGGGCCTTTCGCTCATCCAAGCCGCGGCCAGGGCAGTGGAAGCGGTGAAAAAGTTATGTGCGGACATTCAGGTTCCGAAGTTGAGAGATCTGGGGGTCAGGGAAGAGGAATTTCAGAGGGTGGTCGTCCAGATGGCCCGAGACGGAATTGCCTCGGGAACACCCCAGGTGAACCCCAGACCGGTTACGGAAAAGGAAATGGTAGAACTGTTCAAACTGGCTTTTTAAGAAACCCAAGCCACGGATCCACAAATAAAATGCCGTCTTTGATTGTGGGGGGAGGCCGATAAACCTGTTTCCTTTGCTCTAAGAACCAGTAATGGTGAAGAATATTTGAGTTGAATCCTCAAGGCCGCTGTTCCAGTTAGCCTTGGATATTGGCATGACCCTGGCTGATTGAGCAACGGAGGTTCCGGTATGGAAATCACCCGCCGGGATTTCATCAGAAGTTCTCTCCTCATGGGCGGCTCTCTGCTCTTCTCCCCCGTCAACCTCCACGCCGTTTCCAAAGAAGCCGAAGAGTGGCGCCCAGCATACGAAAAACTGGAGAAGGAAGGAAAGCTGGCGGAGAGGATCAGAGAAGCCTACAGCATCTTCCAGCGTTGCCGGCTCTGTCCCCGGCAATGTGGGGTGAATCGGCAAAGAGGGGAGAAGGGTTTCTGCCGGGCCCCCGCCAAGGTTATGGTTTATAGTTATAACCCCCATTTTGGGGAAGAGGTGCCTTTGGTAGGCGAACATGGGTCGGGCACCATCTTCTTTTCCAACTGCAACCTGCGCTGCGTTTTTTGCCAGAATTGGCCCATTTCCCAGGAAGGCCGGGGAGAAGAAATCCAAGATGAAGACCTGGCCGACATGATGATAAAATTGCAGGAGAAGATGGGCTGCCATAACATCAACTTGGTCACCCCTACCCACGTCATGCCCCATATCCTCAACGCCACGCGGATGGCCTGGAAGAAAGGGCTGCGCATTCCTTTGGTCTACAATACCAGTGGGTATGAACGTCTGGAGATATTGAAGATCTTGGATGGTATCGTGGATATCTACTTACCAGATTTGAAGTATATGGATGCGGAGCAGGCAGCGAAATATTCATCCGGAGCTTCCGGCTACCCGGAAGTTGCGAAGAAAGCAATCCTGGAAATGCACCGGCAGGTTGGGGTTCTGCGGGCGGACAGGAAAGGGTATGCCCTCCGCGGGTTGATCATCCGCCATTTGGTCATGCCCAACCGGGTGGCGGGAACGGAAAAATTCGTCAGGTGGGTGGCTGAAAACCTACCTAAGACAACCTACGTGAACATTATGGCGCAATACCACGTGGAGTACAAAGCCTACGATTATCCGGAGATTGCTCGGGGAATCACCGTGCAGGAATTTTTAGAAGCCATGGATTGGGCCCAAAGATACGGCTTAGTCAACCTTGACCCGAAGTCGGTAATGGTTAGAAAAATTTTCGACCGTCGGCGAACGGATTGAAGGGACGGAGAAAACATTAAAAAGATTTCGCTTTGGCCCATATAAATCGGGCCAAGGGGCTGAACAAGGAAATCATGGCGACGATTAAAAGGATTAAAGAGATGGGTCGGGTGAAAAAGATGGAAAAATCTTGATGGGACATCTGCAAGGATTGCTGGAGGGAGTTTTCCATCAGGGGAGTTAAGACCAGAGCCAAAACGACCGGTGCCGCGGGAAAGCCGAATTTTTTCATAAAATAGCCGATGATTCCGAATACCAGCATGATCCAGACTTCACCCAGGTTGTTATTGACCGTAAATACCCCCACCACGGAAAAAGCCATGATGAGCGGGATCAAAAGACGGTGGGGAATTTTCAGCATTCTGGCCCAGATTCCCACCAGCGGCAAATTCAATATCAATAGCATGATGTTGCCAATATACATACTGGCCAGCACCGCCCATACAAAATCCGGGTGCTTTTCGAAAAGCAGAGGTCCCGGCCTTAATCCATGGATCAACAAAGCCCCCATCATGACCGCAGTGGTTCCGGAGCCCGGCACCCCCAGGGTGAGGAGGGGCACCATTGCTCCACCCGATGCCGCATTGTTGGCACTTTCCGGTGCAGCCACTGCTTCGATGACGCCGGTGCCGAATTTTTCCGGATGCCGGGACAGTTTTTTCTCGGTGGCATAAGATAACATAGAAGCGATGGTGGCCCCGGCCCCCGGCATCACGCCGACGAAGAACCCCAGGACACTGCTCCGGAGCATCGGTAAGGTTGAATCTTTCCAATCCTGCCAATTGGGGAGAAGGTTGGAAATTTTTTCGATGTAGGACGGAGCCTGGCCAGGATTTTCGCTCATTTCCAAAACTTCCGCGACCGCGAATAATCCCACCGAGACGCTCACAAAACTAATTCCATCTAAAAGGGTAGGAATGCCGTAAGAGAACCTTTCAATTCCGCTTATCGGGTCAATTCCGATGGTGCCGAGGAATATGCCGAAGGACCCCGCAAGCAATCCCTTGATTAAGTCTTCTCCCACTAAGGCTACGACCAGGGTCATCCCCAAGACCATAAGTGAAAAATATTCCGGCGGCCCGAATTTGAGAGCGAAACTGGCCAGGGGCGGAGCGAGCATCATCAGGCCGATAATGCTTAAAGTTCCGGCGATAAAAGAACCGATGGCGGATATTCCTAGGGCCGCCCCCGCCCGGCCTTTGCGGGCCATCTGGTATCCGTCCAGGCAGGTCATTACCGATGCCGATTCCCCGGGGAGATTTACGAGAATGGAGGTCGTGGAACCACCGTACATCGCCCCATAATAGATCCCCGCCAGCATGATCATGGCTGTAGTGGCGTTCATGCCAAAAGTGAAGGGAATGAGCATGGCTGTTCCGGCGACCGGCCCAATACCCGGTAAAACCCCGATGATGGTGCCAAGCGTTACGCCGATGAAGCAGGAAAGAAGGTTGATGGGGGAAATGGCCAGCGAGAAACCAAGCAGTAAATTATCAAACATGCTTTACCCCTCAGTTTTAATTGTATAAGAAATTCCTTTTTGGACACGGATGTACACAGAAAGTCGCTTAGCGCTATGCGCATAGCGTCTTTTTTGTTTCTGCGGCCATCTGCGTAAATCTGCGTCCCAATTAATTTAAATGCCGAAGAATCCGGTTGGGAGAGGAGATTTCAACCATACTTTAAATATAGCGAATAACAAAAAAGTAAATAAGGACCCGTAGAATATTATGTTCATCATTCTTGATCTCTGCAGAATAAAGATGGTGGCCATAAAAAATAGAAAAGTAGAAAGGACGTAACCGATGGTCTCAAAGAGGATTAAGTAAGCCAGCAGGGCAATCGCTACCCATATCACCCGGGGGATATTCTCCCTGGGGAAGAGCGGTTTGTCGGTTTCTTTTATTTTTCCCCGGAGGGCATTTATCAGCAGGATCACGGCCAGAATTCCGATGAAGGCACTCATCCAGAAAGGTAAAAAATCGATACCGATGCCCATCTTCAATGTTCTTTCCAGCCGAGACGACTCGACCATCCCCAGAAGCGACACTCCCATGAGGATTATGCTTACGATGATCAGCCCTTTTTTCATAGCAAGACCCTCTTTCTTTGGAGGATAAGAATACCCGGAGGGGAGGTGTATGCTTCCCCTCCGGCGAGGCCGTCTATTTGATTGCTCCCATTTCCTTCATGATTTTGGCAAAGCGGGCATTCTCTCTTTCCCACAATTGATAGGTCTCGGCACTGGTGGTATAATCTGCTGTGAGCATATTTTCCTTGATATATTTTTCTTTCCAGGTTTGACTGTCCGCCAATTTCTTGAACAGTTTTTCATAATATTTTACCGCTTCCTTAGGGATATCTTTAGGGGCGGCAATACTGCGAAATTGCTGGAAAACCACATTGATCCCCTGTTCCTTCAAGGTAGGAATATCCGGGGCCTGATCGATTCTTTTGGCCGTGGTTGCCCCCAACACCCTTACCTTTTTGGCCTCCATCTGGGCTAACGCCTCTCCCGGATTGGCGCTGGCCAGTTCTACATGTCCGCCCAGCAAGGCGACCATAACCTCGCCACCACTTTTGAAGGGAATGTAATTGAACTTGGCTCCGGTTTCTTTTTCAATCATGAAGGCGATCATGGCATCGACCCCGGGGGAATAAGTGCCGCCAACCTTTAAATCTCCCGGTTTTTTCTTGGCGGCCTCAATGAGATCTTTCATCGTTTTATAGGGTGAATCCGCTTTGACCACGATCAGGAAATCATCATAGGCCAGGTTGGTGAGGGGGGTAAAATCCTTGTAGTTATATTTGGATTTCCCCTGAAGTGGAGTTTGGAGAAAGCTGGTTGTGGCCGTCAGCCAGTAATGGGGATCGCCCTTTTTCCCGGCTAAATAAGCAAAGGCAATGGCCCCGGACCCACCGGGTCGATTTACCACGGCGATCGTATGGCTGCTCAGTTTCTCCTTTTCGATGATGCTTTGCATCGTTCGGGCCATAATGTCGCTCCCCCCTCCGGCTGCGGCATGACAAACGAATTCAATGGGCTTGGTGAGAAATTTTTGCCCCAGTGATTCATTCGGGACGAGAAACAAAATGGCGAGTGATAAAACGAACGGCAGGAATAATAATCCTCTTCCCTTTTTCATGTTTTCCTCCTTTTTCTCATGGATTTTCGTCTCCCTTTACCCTATGGTTGGGCCGAGATATTTATGGGGCGGCAATGGGGTCCATCGTAATTAAATTGTATGGGAATTTCCTTATGGGACACGGATGTACACAGCGCGGCATAGCCGCAACCAAAAATTTATTGGACGCAGATTTACGCAGATAAACACAGATAAAATATGTTTAATAAAATTTTAGGAAATTGAACGTTAGTAGTACAGAAAGCCGCTTAGCGCTATGCGCATAGTGTCTTTTTTGTTTCTGCGGTTATCTGCGTAAATCTGCATCCTATTAAATTTTGAAAAAATGTTTGCATAAAAAAGGATAAGAAGCGTTTTGTCCTTTGGGTTACCATCTGTTCACCGTGTAAAGAGGGATAAGATCATTGAGCATTTCTTGGGAACGATGGGGGTTGTAGATCCCGCAGGTGCAGGGGGCGGCCAGAATAATGCTTCCTTCCCATAGAGCGAGTCTTCCTTTCTTTATCCTGCGGATTACATCCCGGACCAGGGCCGGAGCGATCATCCCGTGGCCACACATGGTGGTGAACTGGCGGATGTCCGGAGGAGGGAGCCGATCGGTGCGCCCATGGATCCCGAGGGAAAGATTGATGGTGTGCGGGTTCAAGTTGATCTCGGCAGCCATTTCCCGAACCCGGTCGATGAGGCCGCTTACGACCACCGAAATCCCCTCGTCCAGTTTCTTGATCCCAACCAGGATCTCCTTCAACTTTTCCCGGTTGTTGAAGGCGGAGTAGATGCGGGCCCCGTCCTTGATGCTTTCCAGCACTTCCTCCGGGCGGACGCCACTGTAAAGGTTGCGCCGGAGGGTGGAGACGATCATGTTCGAAGGTGCCTCCAGGTAAAGGAGCTCCATGATCCGGCGCACTTTCGGGCCGCTCCCATTATAGTTGAACCCCCGTGCCGGATAGATGAAAAGAGCGTAGTCCCGCTCCAGTGAACTGATGGTTCCTTCGCGATGCAAGCTGTGGGTCATGAGTTCTTCCTTTCCCAGGCGCGTCCCAGGCCCAGGTTGATTTTGGCATTGGGCCGCCAGGACAACCCTTCTGATTCAATGATCTCCAAAACTTCCGGTGGAACTGTAAGCCCCGGCTCCAGCAGCGTGTAAACATCCAAGCAAAAAACGCTGTCCACTTCCCGGGCCACCTCCTTGATCGTACGCAAAATATGTCGCAGCCGATCGCGCTTCACCTGAATTTCGATGATGGCGCTTAGCACCCGTTCCCCCATGAGCTCCGGTTTCAGGTCGCCGGTCGAGTGGTCTTGAATCAGGTCTTGGAAAGGGTTGTTGGGTTCGATTTCATGAATCCCTGCTCGGGCCAGCGCCCGGGTGATCTTCTGGATGTTGGTCAGGTCCATGCCGATATTCGGCCGGCCCACTTCAATGGCGATTCCCACCTCGCCCGGACCAACTCGAAGAGTCACATCGTTGGTTTTTGATTCTTCGGTGCCCCGGCCCTGGATTCCTGTGAGGGCGTGGGTGGCGTTGGGATCACTGAAATATTTCCGCAGCGCCCGGGGGTAATCGTAGACATGGGGGGAGTCTTCAATCGCCTTCACCGGGCAGATCTCTGCCCGCAGGCAGCAGCCGCATTCATAGCAGACTTCTTGGTCCACCACGCTTTTCAGGTCTTGAAAGTGGATGGCCTGGGTCGGGCAGTAAGGATGGCAGCGGCCGCAACCGACGCACGTTTCCTGGCGAATGATCATGGATGCATCTCCTCTGGAAAAAGAATCCGGCCTTGCCGCCGCTGTCTCTGGGAGGACGGAAGAAGTTGGTAAAAAACCCGGGAGTGAGGTTGCAAAAACCTGGCCGCATCCCCGTCGACTTCGCTCCCGTTGATCATCAGGAAATGCAAAAACCCTGCCCCGGAAATATCCCCCACCAGGGCTCCCCCCACAATTTTTCGACCGCGGAGGAAAAGCTCCCGGTAGACCCCTTCCGCCGTCCGGTCATGAGAGATGATTGCGGCGTCCGGGGTAGGGGCTCCCAGGATCACCAGGGATAGCCCTTGCAGATTCATAGAATTGGGGCGGGTCAATACCTGCAGGGGAAGAGGTCCAGAGCGGAAAAGATTCTCGGCGGCCAGTTTCCCCTGGGAGACGGCCTGGGGCCAAGTCCAGGGTTTATATTTTTCTCCCCCGGAAGTCGATATGGTGACGGCGTCTCCGGCGGCAAAAATCTTGGCATCAGCGGTTTGGAGAGCAGGAGAAACCAGAAGCTCTCCGTCCTGGAGCAAGCCGGAATTGGCAAGAAAATTTATATGGGGAGTTGACCCGACGGCGATTAACAGGGTCTCGCCTGGAATCCACTGCCCGCTCACCTTGGCCGACTTCAGCATTCCTTTTTCTTCCTGGATATCTTCCAGGAGGCATCCCAAAAAGAGGCGAATTCCTAACCGCCGGAGGTGTCGTTCTACCAGCCGGGCTGAGGGTTTGGTCAAGGCTTGGGGCAAGAGGTGTTCTTCTTTTTCCACCAAGGATACGGAAAACCCCGCCAGCTGTAGATAGGCCGCTGTTTTTACCCCCACCAATCCTCCGCCGAGAACCAAGATTTCCTTGCGCTTTAAAAGCCAGTCCCGGATCTTCCGGGCCGTGGCCAGGGTACGGACAGGGAAGATTCCTTCAGGTAGATTTTCGCTACGTAAAAGAGGAATGATCGATTGCCCGCCGGGGGCCAGGATCAACCGTTCATATTGGATCTTCTCCCGGTTATCCAGGTTGAGGGTTTGAGTGGGCCGGTCCAAGGACTGAATTTTTATTCCCTTGCGGATCTGCAGAAGAGGATCTTCCGCAGGCTGCCAGAAGAAAAGTTGTTCCTCTTCTATCTGCCCGGCCATGAACTGGGGCAAAAGAGGGTTGCAGTATCCTACGTCTCCTTCGGCTTCAATAAGGAGAACGGATTTTTCTGGCCAACGTCTCCGGCAATGGAGGGCGGCCTGCAGCCCTGCGGCCCCGCCTCCTATAATCACGCAGTTCATTTCTTCCTTCGTGCTTCGGTTCGAAAAAAAATTTACTTGTTTTTACCCCCACCCTAACCCTCCCCCCTTGAGGGGGAGGGAGGGGTGGGGGGTAAAATGATTTTTTTCGTTTGTATTAGTTCGCTGGGAGCCATAACTCACTCAGCACTTAGAAACCAATCCAAGATTTTCTCGGCATGAGGGGGGTGGTCAAAATGGGTCAAACTTCCCCCTTGAGCCGTTAGCTTTTTTGCCAGCAGAGTACGAACCCTCTCGCTTCCCCAGAGTGGCAGAGGAACCGCCACGCTGACCTTAAGACCCAAACTGGCCAGTCCCAGGGCAAGGGCCAGATCGCGGCAGCTCTTCAGGCTGGAGAAACATACCCGCAGGGCATCCCGTTTCTTTATGGCACCCAACGCTTTCAAGGCCAGCAAAGGTCCCGCCTGCGCATCCAGGATGTAAACGGGAGGTTGGTTATCCCGGGAAGCGAGTCCTTTTTTAAGAATCCATAAAGCAGCATCTCCCCAAGCGGCTGCCAGGCATCCTTTTCTCCCCCGCATAGCGGAGGCCACCTCCACTGGAATCCAGCCCAGAGGCTGCTGGGGAGTGTCTGCGCCTCCCAGAAGGAACAACCTTCCGGCTCGCTCTTTTTTTAAGAGTTCTTCCAAATCCCCCGGGTCCAGAATCACTTCCGTTTCCTCTATAAGGGATGGCTCGGCGGTGAAGCCTGGGGAAAAAGAAATATCAGCTTTCTTTTGGGCGAGGCGTAAAATTTTCTTGGCGTCCCGGGGATCCGGAGAAGAAAGGAAAGGAATCCCGAGGCTGCGGCAAAGCTCGGCCATAGAAGGATCCGTACCGGGGCCGGCGATCAGAAGATGAATCCTACCGGAGGCCAACAGCAACTCCGCTTCACCCGAGGTGCAGACGCAGGGCAAAAACCCGCGATTTATCGGAATCCAGTCTCCTAAAGAAACGATGGGGCTGAGATGGCGAAGGTTTGGCGAAGCCTGCTTGACCAGGGCTTCCAGAAACTTGCGGGAAGGCTGACCGCATACCCCGATCATCCAGTCCCGATCGGCCAGCAGACCATATCCTGCCTGGAGA
>JAOUFX010000788.1 GCA_029857975.1 Deltaproteobacteria bacterium
AGTTGGTAGTTCGAAAGTTAGAGACCCTCAGCACGAGGTTTATTTTTTTCGCCGAACTCCTAACTCTGAACACCGAACTTACATAAGGAGGTTCTGATGGATCATTGGCGAAAAGGAGTGTGGATTTTCTTATTGTTGTTCATCGGAATGGCCAGCATGGGTTGCGCCGTATTCTTAGCGGCCGGGGCCGGAGCCGGCGTGGGAATTGGGGCTGCGGAGTATATCCGCGGCGAGCTGAAACAATCCTATACGGCTCCGATGGAAAAGACCTGGCAGGCTTCCCTGGCTGCAGCCGAAGAATTGAAGATGCGGGTTGCGGAAAAGTCTATCGACAATCTGAACCAGAACCGAGTGATCAAAGGAAAGACCGACGAAGGAAGGGATTTCCAGATCGCCCTGGAGGCCACCTCCAAAGAGGTCACGGCCGCGAAAGTACGCATCGGAGTCTTTGGAGATGAGGCCTATTCCAAGAGAATTCAGGAGTTGATCGCTAAAAATCTGAAGCAATGACAGGAGAATATGGGAAAAGTAGAAATAGACAGAAAGAAATGCGTTTCCTGCGGAGATTGCACCCTGGCCTGCCCGTCCATTTTCGTGGCGGAGGGAGAAAGCATCGGGGTTAAGGATGAGGAGTATTGTACATTCTGCGGACACTGTTTAGCTCTCTGCCCCGTAGATGCCATTGCCATTGAAGGTTTGAATCTGCGAGAGTTCCCGAACCTTCCAGAAGATCTGAAAGTATCTCCCGCAACCCTTGCCGCCTTTCTCCGCTCCCGCAGAAGCTGCCGAGTTTTTGCCGCAAGAGAAGTTTCCCAGGAAGTTTTGGGAAATTTGATCGATGTGGCCCGTTACGCCCCTACAGGTCATAACTCCCAGAATTTCCGGTTTATCGTCATCCAGGACAGAAAACTCATCCAGACTCTGGCTGAGCGGACCGCCATCTTTTCCGGGAATCTGTATAAGATGCTCAGTGCTCCCGGAGTGAATCTTCCCCCCTGGCTGCAAGCCCACTTGCGAGGGATTCGGCTGAACTGGGAGTATTATCAGACCGGCAAAGACCGCATCTTTCGCAATGCGCCGGCCCTGATTCTTGTGCATGCGCCGGCGGAAAATGTTTCTTCGGCGCAGAATTGCTCCCTGGCCATGGCGCATATCATTCTCCAGGCCCAGGCCATGGGCTTGGGAACCTGCATCATCGGGTATTTCCTTACGGCTGCCGAGAGGGATCCGTCCATCGTCAAGGAACTGGAGATTCCCCCGGAGAATAAGATCTTCACCTGCTGTACTGTGGGTTACCCCGCTCTTAAATTCAAAAGGTTGGTCCAGCGCAAGTCGCCAGTCGTCCGCTGGCTTTAAAGGAGGGTGCCATGGAAGCCAGAGTCGGCAAAGCTGTGATAGAGCTTTTACAGGGAGACATCACGGAGCAGGATACGGATGCCATCGTCAATGCGGCCAACCGCACCCTGCTCGGGGGAGGGGGAGTTGACGGGGCCATTCATCGCGCGGCGGGCCCGCAGCTCCTGGCGGAATGCCGGACTTTGGAAGGATGTGAAACCGGGGGCGCTAAAATCACCCGAGGCTACAAGCTGAAAGCCAAACACGTAATTCACACCGTGGGGCCGATTTATCATGCCGCAGGCAAAAAAGCTCCTGAACTCCTGGCCAGCTGCTACCAGAGGAGTTTGGAGGTGGCCAGCGCGAACAACCTTACCAGCATCGCCTTCCCTTCGATCAGCACGGGGGCCTATGGATACCCCTTGGAAAAAGCCGCCCCCGTTGCCCTGAAGACGGTGTTGGATTACTTGAAGAGTCACTCGGATATCCAACGGGTACGCTTTGTTCTTTTCGGAAAGGACGCCAACCAGGCCTACGAAAAGGCCTTGAAGGACCTTTGGCCCAATGAAAGTAAATCAAATTAAAAAAATCGCCGTCGTCGGCGCCGGGATCATGGGCCATGGCTTTGCTATGGTCTTTGCCCAAAAGGGCTACCCGGTATTCTTATACGACATCGATCCGAGGATCTTGAAGAAGGCCTTGGCCCGGATTGCCGCCAACCTGGATACTTTCGTAGAGCATGGGTTGATTCGTCAAAAGGAGAAAAGCGCAGCCTTAGGGAGAATCGCCACCACGACGGACCTGGAAGTGGCGGCGGGCAGGGCAGATTTCGTACTGGAGGCCATTCCTGAGGTGCTGGACCTGAAAAAAGAAGTATTTAGAAAACTGGATCAAACCTCTCCCCCCCACACCATCCTGGCTTCCAACACCTCTGGGTTGAGCATCACCGAGATTGGTTCCGCGACCCGAAGACCGGACAAGACGATCATCGTCCATGGAGCCAACCCGCCCCATATCATTCCGGTCGTGGAGATCGTCCGCGGCATAAAAACTTCGGAGGAGACTGCTGAGTTGTGTTACCGCCTCATGCTCAAGCTGGGCAAAAGGCCCGTCCGCCTTTTAAAAGAGGTTCCCGGATTTCTCTTCAACCGT
>JAOUFX010000789.1 GCA_029857975.1 Deltaproteobacteria bacterium
TGATAAGGCAGGATCGCATGCGATATAACCGGTGTGGGCGTGTACCGGAGACCTTTCTGGATCATTACTGTGACTCGGTGGGCAGCGAAGACCTCGATGGCAGTGGCCAATGCCGCTTCGGACAGGGCATGCGTATCCATGCCCATGAATAAAGGGCCGCTGATCCGTTTTGATTCCCGGTATTGGCAGATGGCCTGGGTGATAGCCAGGATGTGGTCCTCATTGAAGCTGTTCCGGAGAGATGAACCTCTGTGGCCCGACGTTCCGAAAGCGACTCGTTGCGCAGGATCAGAAGGGTCAGGCTTATGGGTGTAATATGCAGAGATAAGCCTCGGGATATTAGCCAGGAGTGATCTCGGGGCCAGCTTGCCGGCAAGCTCGTGGACGCTCATCTTTTGCCCTCCAATTCAGGGAAGGTTAGTCCTTGACCGAATAATTCTTACTTCAGGTCATAACCGCAGTGGTTTTCTCGGAGACTAGGGTTTTTTATGCTTCAATAATTTCTCGATTCGGTCCCGGTAAATGAACGTGATGACAACGAGCAAGAGTACCAGCCCCAAAACCACAAAAAAGGCCCGGTAATGCTCAGAACGGACGGAACTGCCTTGCATTGTCAAAAGCAGCGTTCCCGGGAATCTGGCGATGCAGGAGATTACCAGAAAAGTAGCGACATGCATGGGGCTCAAACCCAACAGATAGCACAAAGAGTCTTTGGGGGTGCCGGGCATGAGGAAGAGAATAAATGTTAAAAAAGCTCCACTACGTTCCACGATGTACTCGAATTTCCCCATGAACTCCTGCCCCATAAACCGGCGGACAAAGGGCATTCCTATGCGCCGGGCGATCAAAAAAGCAAAAAGTGAACCCAAGGAGAGGCCCACCGTGGAGTAGATCAGGCCCGGGACGATGCCAAACAGGTACCCTCCGACGAAGCCGGTGAACTCACCGGGAATAGGCGCCACGAGGACCTGCAGGATTTGCAATCCAATAAAGACCAGAGGGGCATAAGAGCCGAAGGAGGTGACGAATTCATTTACCCGCTCCCTATTACTAAAGAAGTGCCACCCTTGAAAGAAGTATTCGTGGACCTCCTGATAATGATAAAGGAGAAGGCCGAAAGCCAGGAGCATCAAACCATAGGGAAGAAACGTTTTCCAGTTCTTTCCGAAGTTTTTCGTGGGGATGGGTTTTTTGTCAGTCAGAGGCACATTTTCCCCCGGTTATGCTTTGCCCTTAGTGAATGCATCCCAGATACATCTTCCCGAATCAGTCTTGCCCCGCAGCTGCGAATACAGCCGGGCAGCTCAAAGATTGAAGAGCTTCATTGGTCAGATCGGGTTCGGAGTATTCATTTGCACCGAGGATGAAGCCACTACCATTATGGGTGTTTTCATTGAAAAAAACCATCCCATACACTGATATCCCCAAAATTTCAAGGATGATGAAAGAGTACTCATCCAGGGTAGTTTCTGATAAAATGAACGTATGCTTGGTTGAGAAAAAATTGATCCTCCCCCATCGTTCCTCAAGTTTTGAAATGGCCAAGCAGCGCTTATTTTTGAACTTGCTAAAATGGGGACGGGCCTGAATGTTTTCCCCCTTCGCCGGGATATCCCAGAGGCCCACCTCCCTTATACTGTGGAGAAATCCATCATGAAAACCTCAGGATTGGCCAAATGGGGAGAAGGGGTTTCCAGCAAATTCCGCCTCTTCCTGGATGCTTTGAAGAGGTTCAACGAAGACCATTGTTTTCTGCTCTCTTCGGGAATCGCCTTCGCCCTTCTCCTTTGCCTAATTCCGCTCCTCTCACTGGTGTTGGCGCTTATCGGTACCTACCTTTTTAGCGATCAAGAGGTTTTAAGTCATATTAGCAAATATCTGAAGGGTATGTTCCCATCCCTGGACCCAAGGATCAGGGAAAGCATCTTGAGAATCGTGCAGGATCGGCGGATTTTCGGCATATTGGGCATTGGCGGATTACTCTGGACCTCCACCTGGGTTTTTAGTTCTTTGAGAAGCGCCCTCAATATTATCTTTCGAGTCGAAAAAGGTCGAAGCCTTCTCCGGGGGAAGGCCGTCGATCTCTTCATGCTTTTTCTGGCCGGAGCGCTTCTGTTGATGAGTATGGCCCTCAGCTCGGTGATTACCCTCTTCCGGGGTTACCTATTCAAGTTCCCTCTGGATATCGGCTTCATCTTTCATCCCATCCTGAAATACCTCATCCCATTCCTTTTTACGTTTTGCATGTTTTTCTTGATTTACAAGATCGCCCCCAATAAAAGAATACACTCCGTGATTGTGCTCAAGGCTACTTTCGTTGCCAGTATTTTATGGGAGGTAGCCAAACAATTGTTTGGTTGGTATATCTTGCACCTGGGAAGATTCTCGGTGCTCTATGGTTCTTTAAGCACCTTAGCCATTTTCCTCTTATGGATTTATTATACTGCGGCCATCTTCCTGTTCGGGGGTGAAATCGCCTC
>JAOUFX010000790.1 GCA_029857975.1 Deltaproteobacteria bacterium
CTTTTACTGTTGCCTGGGTACCCACAGGGATAAAAGCCGGGGTGTGAAGAACACCATGAGCCGTTTGGTATCGCCCCAGACGCGCCCGGGAGGTATTATCTTTTTTTAAAATTTCAAACTGCAACTCTCCACTCCCAACTCAGGGCTTACGGCCTTAGAGAATTAACATCGCGTCGCCATAGCTGTAGAACCGGTATTTTTCCCGAATGGCTTCGTCATAAGCCGCCAAGATGAATTCTTTTCCGGCAAAAGCCGCAACCAGCATTAGTAAAGTTGAACGCGGCAGGTGAAAGTTGGTAATGAGTACGTCCACCGCCCGAAAGGGGAAGCCCGGCAGGATGAACAAATCGGTTGCACCCCGCTTGGGCTGAATCACTCCTTGTTCATCAAGGCACGATTCCAAAGCTCGGGTAACCGTGGTACCAACCGCAATGACTCTTTGGCCCGAAGCCCGGGCTTGGTTGATTACCCCGGCGGTTTCCGGGGAGACTTCAAAAAATTCTGGCTCCAGGTGATGCTTTTCAACTTCCTCCTGTTTGACCGGAAGGAAAGTCCCGAGCCCTACATGGAGCGTTAAAGTGCAGACGGAAATTCCCCTACCTTGGATTGCATCCAGAAGCGCTGTGGTGAAATGCATACCGGCCGTAGGTGCTGCGATTGACCCCGACGTTCGGGCATAAACAGTCTGGTAACGCTCCAGATCCTGGGCTCGCACCCTCCAGTCTCCGTTCCTCCGGATGTATGGAGGAAGGGGGGGGAAGCCGATATCCTTCCATTTTTCTGCTGACTGCCCTTGGTCTTTTAATCCTAAGCTCCAGAGACCGGAGGCAGTTTTTTTAAGAAGCACTCCCTGGAGTTCCTGGTCAAAGGAAATAAGGGTATTTTCTCGCAGCTTGCCGGAATTCCTGACCAAACATTCCCATTCTCCGGACCCATCTTTTTTTTTCTTGTCGGTTTCTCGGCCAGCCTCCTCGTTGGAGTTGATCTTACCTTCCGGGCATTCCTTTTTCCGGACCAGGAGAATTTCGATTTTTCCCCCGCTCTGTTTTTTCCCAATCAGGCGAGCGGGTAAAACTTTAGTTTCGTTTAGGACTAAGACATCCCCGGGCTTAAAGTATTGGGGGAGATCAGAAAAAAAACCGTGCTCCCGAGTCCTTGTTTTGCGATCGACAACCATCAACCGGGAATGATCCCTTTGGGGAATAGGGTGCTGGGCGATCAAGTTTCGCGGGAGATGATAATCAAAATCCCGTAGTTTCATCGAGGTAATTGGCCAATCTCCACGTTTTGGTAATAATACTTCAAAATCGAACGATAATCTATACCGGCGTCAGCCATGCCTTTGGCTCCCCATTGGCATAAGCCAACGCCATGTCCCCATCCCAGACCGGAGAAGAGAAAAACCCCGTCGCTCTCTTTCAGCCAAAAGTTGGTAGATCGTAACTGGTCGTACCCCAGAAGACGACGAAACTCCTTGCCCGGAATCTCTCCTTGGGCTCTCTCCCCCCTGATGAGCAACTGCAAGACCCGCCTGCTTTCGCTGCGCTCGCCAATTTGAATTCCCCTAACCCTTTGGCTTAAAAATCCCATACTTCCTAAAACCTTTGCCAGGCTTTCCGCGTCCACCTGGTAATTCCAGAGAAAGTGGGGGGAATCGAGGCAATAGGTGCAAACGATACTTTTGAGGTAAGGGAAATTCCCGGTCCATAAATATTCGGGGAATTCTGTTTTTCCTCCGCAACAGGCATGGTAGACGGCGAAAATCGGTTTACCCTGGTACAGGAGTAATTCCCCTTCGGTTTCCTTGACCGCCCGTCGGGATCGAGGGTCTTCTAACCCAATTCCGGCATAAACCTGATCATTCACACTGGAATCCACATCATACAGCCCTTCGGAGCGGCTTCCTTTTTGGAAGGTGGCAAAAGTCCTGGCTGTAACAGCTTGGGCTTTCAGAGCATCCAGAGACCACTGGGATGAGATCTCACAGTTGATCAGGCCCACGAGGTATTCTTCCAGCGGCAGTTCGTTAATGACCCAAAGATCCCGGTTAGGACCAGGAAAAACCCAGATTTTGCCCCGATAAAGGCGACCGTTGATGATCAGGAGGCTGCGGGCAGAGGTCAACACCAAAGCCCGAGCAGAGATCGAATGACCCCTTACTCGAAGGCGAGGACCCTCATCGCGCTCCACCGTCAAGGAAGATTTTTTAATATTTTTAAAGAACGATTGACCTGTTAGCAGGTCTCGAAGGGCCAGCTCCTGGCCGGTAACTTTAAAATGACTGACGTCCCGGAGAATGAGCACGCGGATGATCTCTTTGGTCTGAGCTTCAACCGCCGGGGCCCAAAAAATCTCCCAACTAATGAAAGCACCCAAAAAGAAATAAAAAAATCGAACGACAGTCGGAATCTTTTTCAAAACAAAGCTTTAATCGAAACCCTCTAACCGAAGGAGATCAGGAAATTAAAATCCTCATAC
>JAOUFX010000791.1 GCA_029857975.1 Deltaproteobacteria bacterium
AAATTATCCATCGAAGACCTGAAAAAAATCAAAGAATCCGTCCAGGCGAGTGTCAACCTCCGTGAAGGAGGGTACCGGGCCAAAGTCAATATCCACATGGGCACTTGCGGAATCGCCTCGGGGGCCCGGGGGATCATGACCGCCGTCATGAATGAGATCGAAAAAGGGGACATCAAAGACGTCATCGTAACCACCTCTGGGTGCGCAGGGCTCTGCAGCCGCGAACCCATGATTACGGTAGAACTCCTGGGAGCTGCCCCCGTAAAATATTCCGACCTCACCCCGGATAAGATGCGGGAAATCTTCTCCGAGCATGTCCTGGGCGGCAAAGTCCTGGAAAAATACGCCCTGTCTGTGGGGAGTGAGACGACGTTTTAGAAGTTTTGGAGGCTATCCATGGCAATGAAAGTTTTTCGGTCCCACATCCTTATGTGCGCCGGTACCGCCTGTGTCTCTTGCGGAACCTTCAAGGTGCGAGAGAGTTTGGAAAAGGAACTTAAGGACCGGGGACTCGATGAAGAAGTAAAGGTCGTGATCACAGGCTGCAATGGTTTCTGCGCCGAAGGGCCGATCATGGTGGTTTATCCCGAAGGCATCTTCTACGGCAAGCTGAAACCGGAAGACATGCCCCTGATCGTGGAAGAGCATATCCTCAAAGGCCGCCCGGTTCCCAAGCTTTTTTATAAAGAACCCGTCAAAAAAGAAATCGTCCCCCTGCTGAAAGATATTCCGTTCTTCGGCCTGCAAGTTCTGCGTGTACTGCGCAACCGCGGACTGATCGACCCGGAGAACATTGACGAATACATCGCCAAAGATGGGTACGTGGCCCTGCACAAGGCCGTCACCCAGATGACCCCGGAGCAGATCATCGCCGAGATGAAAGAATCGGGCTTGCGCGGTCGGGGAGGAGCGGGTTTCCCTACGGGAAATAAATGGGAAGAAGCCAGAAAGTACAAACGCTTCCCTAAATACGTGATCTGCAACGGTGACGAAGGCGACCCCGGGGCATTCATGGACCGTTCTGTCCTGGAAGCCGATCCCCATGCGGTTCTGGAAGGCATGGCCATCTGTGCCAAATCGATCGATGCTAACGAAGGATATCTTTACGTCCGCGCCGAGTATCCTCTGGCCATCAAGCGTTTGAACCAGGCTATTGAGCAGGCCAGAAGCTATGGCCTTTTTGGGAAGGATATCTTTGGAACGGGGTTTGACTTCGACGCTTTTGTTTACCCGGGGGCGGGGGCCTTCGTTTGCGGAGAATCCACGGCCCTGATGTTTTCCCTGGAAGGGAAGAGAGGAATGCCCAGAGCCAAACCCCCCCGCTCTGCCGAAGCCGGCCTCTGGGGTCAGCCTACGGTATTAAACAATGTGGAGACCTTCGCCAACGTACCCCGGATTATCCTTAACGGGGCCAAGTGGTTCAATAGCCTGGGAACGGAGAAGAGCAAAGGAACCAAAGTTTTTTCCTTGGCTGGGGGGGTAAACAACATCGGCCTGGTCGAGGTACCCATGGGTATCACCCTGCGTTCGATCATTTTTGACATCGGGGAAGGAATCAGGGACCGGAAGAAATTCAAAGCCGCCCAGCTGGGAGGGCCGTCGGGTGGGTTTGTCCCCGAACACCTTCTGGATACGCCGGTAGATTACGAATCCCTGGAGGCCACCGGAGCCATCATGGGCTCGGGGGGGATCGTCATCTGCGACGATTCCACTTGCATGGTGGACTCCGCCCGATTCTTTACCAACTTCTGCGTGGAGGAATCCTGCGGGAAATGCGTCCCCTGCCGCGTCGGCCTGTCGGTCATGCTTCATAAGCTCGAAGATATTGTTGGCGGGAAGGGTGAGGAAGGGGACGTAGAGTTCTTAGAGGATTTAGGCCGCCACATAATGATGATGTCCCACTGCGGACTTGGGCAAACAGCCGCTAACCCGGTGTTGTCCACCATCCGCCATTTCCGGCATGAGTACGATCAACACATCAAGGACAAACATTGTTCCTCCTTAGTCTGTACGCCCTTGATACGCTTTCAAGTGATGGAAGAAAAATGCAAGATGTGCGGGCTCTGTCTCAAGGCTTGCCCGAGTAACGCCGTAACCTGGGAAAAAAAGCAGCCGGCGAAGATCAATAATGAACTTTGTACGAAGTGTAAATCCTGTATTCGGGCCTGTAAATTCTGGGCGATAGAATAAATATATTTCACCGCAGAGCACGCGGAGGACGCAGAGGACAGAATAGATTAAAAAATAAATCTACGTCGCGAAATAAAATCCTAAAATTTTACTTTTTTATGAATGCTTTCTCGGCGTTCTCGGCGCTCTCTGCGGTGAAATTCTTTGATTAAAAAGAGGAAACGATGGTTACGTTGACAATCGATGGGGTTCAAGTTACAGTTCCACCCGGCACAATGATTGTGAAGGCCGCCGAGAAAGCCGGGATTAAGATTCCCACTCTCTGCAACAACAAGCGCCTG
>JAOUFX010000792.1 GCA_029857975.1 Deltaproteobacteria bacterium
CCCCGATATTCGACCCCCTGAAAGCAATGGAACCAGATTCCCCCCTGGTTCATGAAGACTTGCGGAGCTACTGGCATGTACCGATTTTTTTCCCCGTACCCGGGACGAACATTGCCAACCACTTTAAGATCCGCAAAGGCGATGTGGAGGACGGTTTTCGCCAATCGGATTTCATAATTGAGAACACCTTCACAACCCCCATGATTCAGCACTGCCACCTTGAGCCCCATGTGTCCATCGCCAAGTTCGAGCCCTCCGGCCAGGTTACCATCTGGTCGAGCACCCAGCACCCCTACACGGTACGGCGGGAGACGGCCCGCTTTCTCAACCTTCCTATAAACCGGGTCCGGGTGATCGTGACTTGCCTCGGGGGAGGGTTTGGGGGGAAGGTGCTTTTGAAGGTGGAACCCTTGTGCTTGGTCCTGGCCATGAAGGTAAAGGACTTTCGCCCCGTCAAAATCCTTCTGACTCGGGAGGAAGAATTCTACGCTTCCGTAGTGGGCCATCCTACGATAACAACCATCAGGGCCGGAGTCCGAAAAGATGGCACTCTAATGGCCTTGAAAACTAAAATGATATTCGATACGGGGGCCTATGCAGATGCGGGCCCGGTCGCAACCCGCAGCTCGGGCATGGCCATCACCGGCCCCTACCGCATTCTCAATGTATGGAGCGATTCTTACTGCGTCTACACCAATAAGCCGATTGCCGGAGCCTTTCGGGGGTTCGGGGTCCCTCAGCTCATGTGGGCCGTGGACTCCACCATGGATATCCTGGCCGAAGGTATCCGCATGGACCCCGTGGAGTTCCGCTTGAAGAATGCTCTGGAGGAAGGGGACATCTCCGCTACCGGCCAGGTCCTCCACAGCGTGGGGATCAAAGAATGTATTCGCCGGGCGGCAGAAGCGATTGAGTGGAGCCGTAAACCGAAAAAATACCGGGGGAAAGGGATCGGAACTCTATACAAGATGACCCAGACTCCGTCTTCTTCCTCGGCGTTCGTCAAAATGAGCGAGGACGGGTCGGTGGAAGTCCTGACCAGCACTGTAGAATTGGGTCAAGGGTCTAATACGATCCTCGGCCAAATTGCGGCTGAAGAGCTGGGGGTTGAGCTGAAAAACGTCAAAATTGTTTCCCCGGATACCGATGTAACCCCCTTTGACCATGGAACGGCCTCCAGCCGGAGTACTTTTCACATGGGCAACGCGGTGAAGCAGGCGGCCGCGGACGCCAAGAGGCAGCTTTTTGAAGTGGCCGCCGAACAGTTGGAAGCGCGGCCCCAGGACCTGGAATCCAGGGAGGGATATATATACGTCAAAGGTTCAGCCGGGCGGGGAACCCCCATCTCCGCCATCAGGATGGGAATCACCTACGGAAAGGGCAAGCCCATTATCGGGAGAGGAACTTTTTCCGTTCCCGAGGCAACCCCTCTGGACCAGGAAACAGGCCAGGGAGCCTTTCCTTCCATTTTCTGGCTGTACGGAGCGCAAGCGGCGGAGGTCGAAGTGGACCCCGACACGGGGAAAGTGGAGGTTCTGAAGGTCGCAGCGGCCCATGACTTAGGCCGGGTGATTAATCCTTTGAATTGCGAGCAGCAGGTTGAAGGGGCTGTTGTTACCGGGGTTGGGACGGCGCTCCTGGAAGAGCTGATCCTTCGGGAAGGGAAACCGGTAAATACCGACTTCCGGGATTACCGAATTCCGACCTCGTTGGATGCCCCGGAGGTGACCTCTATCTTTGTTGAAGCAGCTCACAAGGAAGGACCCCATGGGGCCAAGGGAGTGGGAGAACCCGCTTTGGCCCCTACGGCTCCAGCGATCGGAAATGCTGTCTATGACGCCATCGGTGTACGAATTAAAGACCTGCCTATTACTCCGGAAAAGATTCTTAAGGCGCTCAGGGATAAAGTCGGGAAAAAAGAATGAAGAACTTTGAATATAAGAAGTTATCCACCCTGGATGAGGCTCTTTCCCTCCTGGGACAGAGTCAAGATGTGGTTATGATTCTTGCCGGGGGCACTGACCTTCTGGTAAAGATACGGAATAGAGTATGGCATCCAGAGATCCTCATTGACATAAAAGGGATTCCCGGACTCGATGAAATTCGGTACGATGCCGTCGAGGGATTGTACCTCGGACCCCTGACTTCGATTCACCGGTTGGAAACTTCTCCTATCATCCGAGAAAAATTTCCCGCTATCTTTGAGGCTGCCAGTTCCCTCGGCTCATTCCAAGTCCGCTGCCGGGCTACCCTCGGGGGAAATCTCTGCAGCGCTTCTCCTGCGGGAGACATGGCTCCCAGCCTGATCAGTTTAGGTGCCAAGGCGAAGATTGTAGGAAGCGGCCAGGAACGCTGGGTTCCGCTTGAAGATTTCTTTACGGCTCCTAATAAAACGCTGCTCAAACGAGATGAATTATTAGCCGCTGTACAAGTACCGAACCTCCCTCCGCGGACAGGAAGGAAGTAC
>JAOUFX010000794.1 GCA_029857975.1 Deltaproteobacteria bacterium
AGGATGCCGGGGTCAAACTCCTCGCCGTCAGCTTCTCCCTTTCGGCCATTTCCGGCCTCATTGAAGAATGCTTTATCCCTGATGCTCTGAACGCTCTCAGTGAATATTTCGAGCTCCCCGGATAATTTTTAATTTTCGATATGGCCAAGATCAAAATTCATAACCTTTTCTCTATTCCCGACCAGGCTTTTCTTACCATACGGGTGGAAGAAAAAAAGGTAGAATTTCTGCCACCTATTTTCTATGCCCTTCGCGAAGAAGGAATTTCCCTTCCCTTCATCGTGCAGTCCGTCGACCGCAATGGAAATTTCATCCTTTCTCTGGCTGTCTCCCAAAAGGACTTAGACTGGGTGAGGGCTGCTTTTCAGGAGGGCCTTGACCTGCCACAGTCGAAGGCGATCGAAGTCAGGAAGGGGGTTGTCTTAATTACTTTATATGGGCCCCATTTCGGCGAAGTTCCAGGAATCGCCAGCCGCATTTTCTCTGCCCTGGCCGGCGAAGGAGTCGAAATTCTTGCCCTGAGCGCTTCTTTGAACTCGGCTCTGCTGGTCGTCCAGCTGGAATCTTTGACTCATTCTCTCCGTGCTTTGAACCGCATATTCGAAATTCCCCCGAAATGATGAAAACGCAATGCGCATGGCGCTAAGCGCTTAGCGGCCATGGGCGGGCTCTACGGCGAAGGATCTGGCGCAAGGACCTCAGGCCATGGTATCAGCTAATAAGGAACGGGTATGGTAAAGGCGGGTGGCAATCAAACTGGATAGCTTTTGAAAGAACAGCAAGCCAAAAGAAGGGTGCCGCTTTAAAAGAAATTCCATCTCTTTTCCTTGGATCGCCAGGGCGCGCGCGTGCTCCAGTGCCTTGGCCGTAGCCGTGTATTTTTTGGGAGGCACAAGGGCCGACCACCCGAAGAGGCTGCCCTTTTTCCTGACAATTTCGATTACGATTTCCCCCGCAGATCGCCGGGTAGAAAGGCTGACCGTTCCTTCTAAAAGAATGAAAAGGCGGCGGGCCCGGCTATCTTCTTTCAGAATCATCGACCCTTTACTGAAGGAAATCTCCCGAAAGAACTTGGCCATCTCTTTTATGACCTTATCGGACACCCCCTGAAAATAAGGACAGCCTAACAAATTTTTTTTAATGCGCAAGGCTTTGGTCTCGGGCACTGATTTCATGTTCCCCCCTTGGCCGAAGGTTCCAGGGGTAAATAAACCCGGAACTTGGACCCAAACCCCGGCTGACTCTCCACCTCCACTGTCCCCAGATGCGCTTCCACGATTCTTTTGACAATCGGAAGTCCCAGGCCGGTGCCGGTGATTTTACGGGTCTGCGCGTTTTTTACCCGGTAAAATTTATCAAAAATACGGGGAAGGTCTTCTGAAGATATTCCCATCCCATTGTCCGCCACCTCCACGCAGAGATGGCTTCCTTGGACGCGGACAAAAAGCTCGACGGCCCCTCCTTCCGGGGTGTATTTAATCCCGTTACTCACTAAATTAATAAAGACTCCTTCCATGTTGCCCCTGTCCATCATGACCTGCGGCAGGACTTCGGGGAGAGAGAGGATAAGAGCAGTGTTCTTGGCCGCAGCTTGCGGTTTTAAAAGTTCCACGACTTTCTCCAACACCTTGGTAATCATAACAGGTTCTTTATGCTGGACCACGAACCCGGCTTCAATCTTGGAAAGATCCAGAAGGTCGTTGATCAAGGTCAACAAAGCGTGCGTCCTTTCCTTGGCTCTTCCCAGCATCTCTTGCTGGCGATTATTGACATCGCCCAGGATTCCGGCTAAGACCACGGAGAGCTGCTGTTCCACTGAAGAGAGCGGAGCACGCAGTTCATGGGAGACCATGGCCACGAAATCCGACTTCATCTGGTCCATGGCTTTCAGCATGCTGATGTCCCTAAGAACCGTCACTGCTCCCAGGACCTCCCCTTCCTGGCTATGCACCGGAGCAATGTGCGCCATGAGGGTCAACTCCCCCGCGACCACTTCTCGCGATACCGTACTCCCCTCCTTGGCTTCCCTGATCCTTTTTACGAACTCCCGCCAACAATCATTGTCGATGCCGTCCTCAATTGCATGTCCCAAAGTTGGCGAAATCTCCATTTTGAGCATCCGCACCAAGGCAGGATTGTGCAGGACCACATGTCCTTCATGGTCCGTGACCAACACCCCGTCGGCCATACACTGGATGATGGTTTTGATCTTGCTCTTTTCGCCAGCGATTTCTCGCAGCCCCTTCTCCCGCTCCTGGCGCAGATGGTCTGCTTCCCGTTGCAGGGCTTTTTTTTCCAGGGCGCGGCGGACGACGATGCGCAACTGGTCGGGGAGGAAGGGTTTGGAAATAAAATCATAGGCGCCGGCTTTCATCGCTTCCACAGCAGATTCCACGGTGGCATACCCGGTAATGATGACTACCAGAAGTTCTGGCCGTAAATCCTTTACCCGCTGCAGAACTTCCA
>JAOUFX010000793.1 GCA_029857975.1 Deltaproteobacteria bacterium
CCTGGTGAGAGCGAATCCTTCAAGCGTGGTCGGGGCGTTGGATGGAGTTCCGGGGATATTAACGAGGATCGCGGGTATGGAGCCGGCAGCCTGCGACCCGCAATAGACGGCCATCATAAATATAAGGGCCTCCATCGGGCCGATGTATACCGTGAAAGGAAGAACCATCGCCAGAAAATTGGTGTCGTTGAATCCCGGGATAGCCCCCACGATGAATCCCGCTATTATCCCCAATGCCAGCCAGGCGAGGACCTTGGGCTGGAACAAGAGAGTAAGCGCCCCATTCAGAACATCACCGCTGGGAAAGAAATCCATGTAATTGACCTATATTGGCCACTTGATCCAAGGGATGGTTAGCTTCGGTACGGGCATCTGCAGAAAATCAATCATCACGACATGCAGGATGACGGTAATCACCAAGGAGAGACCGATCAGCGTCCATGTTTTCCGAGTTCCCAGACACCAGATCAGTATCATCAGGTATAAAAAGTTAGATAAGGTAAACCCTAAGGTATCCACACCGGCAAGATAGATTACGGTTGTCCCGCTAATGAGGAGAGGTTTCACCGCTATTTTCATCCAGGGCCAAATCCCGGCGAATACTTTCTCCTCTCTGGTCTCTTGCCGCCATCCCTCCTGCAGACCTTGAAGCACGATCAAAGCGCTGCAACCAAGCAGCAGGGCCATGATGATGTATGGCCATAGAACGACGATCCGTGGTTCTCCCCATACTTGGCTGAGAAAGATTAGAGAAAAGAAAATTGACAAAAGGGGTACTATGAGCTCTTCCCATCTAATCCTTTGCAGCCATTTTCTCTCTCCTTGAGTATCCATAGGATTAGAATCTTTTCCGTGCTATTCTTCTGCCCCTCCGGCTAATCATATTCCTGCAACAGGGTTCAGAGTACGCGATGGTCTCAGGAGGGAGGCCGTTATTTCTTCAAGAAATGTCCGTATTTTTTGAAAACCGATTTAAAGTCTTCAACGAACTTGTCGCATTCCTCCGGGGACCAGTAGTCCAGAAAAGGGGTCAGCCCCGACTTATCGCCCAGCTGCTTGATCTCAGCTCCTTGGAGAGTCTCACGGAAGGTATCCACAAGAAACTTGTAGCGATCCGGGTGACTTTTGACAACAGATCTTGGGTATAAGATCGCATATGGATCCTGGCTTTTAAGCATATCGAAATCAAGGGCTTCCTTAGCTGGCTGGCAGCCCGGCCATAATTGGGGCACCGGATTGGTGTCCTGAAACACGACCAGGCCCCGCACCAACTCTCTGGCACTCATGGATCCAAACATGGGACCGCAGCAGGCATCCACGTGTTGACCGGCAAGAGCATTTCGCGATTTGGATCCGGAGTCAAAAGCAACAACCTCGGCGTTAATTCCGGAAAGCTGGATGAAAATTTTGGCGGCAAGCGTATTATTGGCGGTGGGGTGAGATGTCGAAATTTTAAGTGGAGTTTTAGCTTTCTTTCCCTCTTGAATGAACTCCCGTGCGGTCTTCCAAGGAGCGTCCTTGTGTACCATGATCTGGTTGGGATCGGTGGCCAGATTGCCTATAAAGGCAATATCCTTCCAGGTAAACTTGGTTTTTTGAATTTCCAACGCCAAATAGAGCATTGAAATGGTGGTTATGGATGTGGTATATCCGTCGGTAGTGGTGAGCATCTTGCCGACTCCTATTACTGTGGAGCCCCCCGGCAGATGAGAAAACTTGATGGGAACTCCTAATTTCTTTTCCCACGCCATAGCGGCGACACGGGAGCTTCCATCAAACCCACCGCCGGGAGTGGATGGTATGATGTGGTTCAATGGTTTGGTGGGAAAATCTTTGGGCTTCTCTGCGCCGTATCCAAGCAGCGGATCCAGAACCATAAGGCCGCTTAACATCGCCGCCCCTTTTAGGAACGAACGGCGTGTCGTGCCAAAATCCATACCCGTGCTTTCTTTTTCATGTTTCAAGATATCACCTCCTGGCAAGATTTATTCGTCTCGATGATATATAATTGCGCAGAAAAAGTCAAAAAACAATTAGAGGCTTGAAAGCAGCAAGCGGTGTTTAGAAAGGAGTACCCATGAAATACGATTTGCTTCTCAAAGGCGGAAAGATTGTGGATAAGGGCTTTATTGATGATCGGGGTATGGATATAGGAGTGATTGGAGGGATCATCGCCGAGGTGAGGCCTGATCTAAACCCGTTAGAAGCCCGCCAAGTGGTTGACGTTAGCGGTTTCATCGTCGCTCCGGGCCTCATTGATTTCCATGCCCATGCTTTTCTGGAAGCGAGGGAGTTAGGGTTAGAGACCGATCCGACCTGTCTTTCTACAGGCGTCACGACCCTTGTTGATGGAGGAAGTTCGGGGGCGGCTACCTTCGAGGGATTTAAAGAGTTTTTAATTGACCGGGCGGAGACACGAATACTGGCCTTCCTGCATATTTCTTCCATTGGGCTGGCCGATTTACT
>JAOUFX010000795.1 GCA_029857975.1 Deltaproteobacteria bacterium
GGGAGAGGGAATTCATCATATTGCCTACCAGGTGGACAACATCGAGAAGGCCTTGACAGAGATGAAAGCCAAGGGGGTCGCCTTAATCGACGAAAAACCGAGAAGGGGAGCCCACAATTCCCAAATTGCCTTCCTTCACCCCAAGGGCACCTATGGTGTGCTTATCGAACTCATAGAACCGGGGAAAAATCATTGAAGTTAAAGTTTGAATTGGACGCGGATGAACGCAGATATGCGCCGATAAATTAAAAAAAAATAAAAAAAACTTGACAATGATATTCTAAATTGAAAGAATACGCAAAATATTAATTATTCTGGGTATAAAAATCATTTAACCCCGATAGATTCTTGTGGACAAAGAGATGCGGCAACTGACAAGGTTGTAACCGTAATTAGCTGGAATCTCAAAAGACTTACGGGGTCGCTCTTATTCAGGCACCCCGGACTTAAAAGAAGGGGGAATTTTTTTCTAGAAGGATTCGATGGGAGGACGAATCCCCCCGGCATTTCCGAACGAGGGGGCCTCTGCCCCGAAATTTTTTTTCAAAGGAGGATAAAAGCATGAAAGAAGTATTGAGAATTCTGGGCATTTTGGCAGTGGTCATCCCTTTGGCTTTGTCTATGAGCACGGGCCAGGCTGCAGCCGCAGACAAGACGTTTGAGTTTAAGATTTCCATCGACACAACGCCGAACCATCCTCGGACAATGGGGCTCATGCTATTCGTGGAGGAGTTGAAAAAAAAGTCGGGGGGGCGTCTCGTTCCGACACTTTACCATAGCGCCCAGCTTTACAAGGATGCCCATGTAACCAAGGCCCTGAGAATGGGTTCGGTGGAGATGGCCGTTCCCGGGAACTGGGTGTTAGAAGGGTTCGACACCAATACCAGTTTGACCATGTTGCCCATGTTCTTCGGCCAGCCCGGAAAAGTAACCGAACAACTGATCGACGGACCCGTTGGGGAAAAGGTCAATGCCTCGTTGGAGAGAAAGGTAAAGGTCAAATCGCTGGGCCGGTGGTATGAGCTTGGCTATGACAACACCTGGACGACCAAAAAGAAAATTACCAAGAGGGAAGACTTCGAGGGCTTGAAGATTCGCCATTCCGGTGGTTCCCTCCCGGATGCCCGCTTGAAAGCGTTGGGGGCCAATCCTGTATTCATCGCCTGGCCCGACGTGCCCATGGCCATGGTCCAGGGGGCTATCGACGGCTTATGCACCACGGCCAAGAGTGCGGAAAGTGCCAAGCTGGATGAAGCCGGAATCAAGTATGGGGTTTTCTGCCGGAACTTCCAGGGTTACTACCTTCCCTTCATGAGCTTAACATTCTGGAATAAACTCCCGGCTGACCTACAGAAAATGATATTGGAGGTTTGGAAAGAGAATGTACCGAAACAGCGGGAAATCGCCCGGAGCGAGCAGAAAAAGGGAGAAGAGTACCTGAAGAGGAAAGGCGTGGAAATCTGGTACGCGGACGATGCTACCTTGGCCGCATGGCGTAAGCACATCCTGTCCGTTCAGGACGAAATGGTCAAAAAACTCAAACACGACCCAGGGCTCGTCAAGGCCGCCATGGAAGCTTTGGGCATGTAGGACCAAACTTCTTCGTCTCGATTCCATTAAGGGGGAGCTTAAAGAAGGGTTCAGCTTCTGCTCCCCCTTTTGATAAAAAGGAAGGGAGGTCTGGATAGTGAACAAGATTTTGATGGGATGGAACCTGGTAGAGAAGACTCTGATCGGGCTTCTCGCCTTCGTCGGCGTGGCGTCCGCTTTTTATGGGGTCATCATGCGATACGCTTTTAAGGCGGCTCCTGATTGGATGGAGGAAATCGTCATCTACATGATCGTCTGGTCCGTCTTCCTCGTGGCCAGCACGCTCGCGGAGGAAAAAGGCCATGTGGCAGCCACTTTGCTCGTGGAACGGTTTCCCCTGAAAATCCGGCACATTCTGGCCGTCTTCAACGGATTCATGGCCCTGGGATTTTGTGTGATCATCAGCTGGTATGGGTTTCAAATCGTCTCTGATGCTTATATCTATGACGAGAGATCGCTCACCGGGCTCCGTTTCCCGCTCTGGATTGCTTATCTTTCGGTGGCTGCCGGGTGCACCCTTGTCGGCCTAAGATACATCATTAGACTTTATCGGCTGCTCTTTCAATTCGAGGAATCGGAGATTCTGGAGACCCACGAAATGAGCCGAGAGGAGAGACCTTCATGATTCTGGCACTGATTTTGGTTTTTGGGATTTTGCTCTGCCTGGGGCTTCCCATTGCCTTCACCCTGGGCATCACCGCCTTGGTAATGATTGGCCTTTATTCTCCAGCCCCCCTGATGATGCTTCCCGAAGTCATGTACAATGCCTTGGACACCTTTCCCTTGATGGCCATTCCTTTCTTCGTGATCGCCGCCACCTTTATGGTCAGGGGAGGAACTTCCAGGTATCTGATCAACGCCGCGGATTGCTAC
>JAOUFX010000796.1 GCA_029857975.1 Deltaproteobacteria bacterium
TACGGCATACCCCTGCGCAAGGGAGAGGTGATTCTCTCGGGATCTCTGACCGCGGCCATGCCTGTAAGCTCGGGGGATTTTATTCGGGCCGATTTCGGAACCCAGGGGGATGTGAAGATCAAGTTTGCCTAAAATGCTGCCGAGTCTTTGGCCAGGATAAAGATCGGTAATAGAATGGATCTCAACCTTCTCCAAAAAACGGAACTATGGATCGAAGGGGTTTCCCTTCAGAATGCCCATCTGGACGCCATCGCTGCCCAGGTGGCCGCCGTTTTGGAATTGGAGCCCCGAGAAGTTATGGTCGTAGATGTGCGGGAGGATCATCTGGTCCTTGATATCCTTCGCCCGGTGCTCAAAGCCAGCCAGATCAGCGGGAAAGGCGAAGAGATCTTACGGCGGATCTCGGCCATTCCAGGTGTGTATCTCTCTGAAAAAGCGTCTTTACATTCCGAGGGCGCCCTCGGATGGGTTTATCTCGATGGCGATGATTACCAAGCGACCTGGCATAAGGCTCGACAGATAGGGAAAGAAATCCAGGGGCGAGTAGCTAAAAGGGCAATCATTTTTTCCACTGGAGCGGAAGTTGAAAAAGGACTCATTGCCGATACCAATTTTCCTCTGATTGAAGAGTGTCTCAAGAGAGAGGGGTATACGGTCTCCTTCGGTGGTGTGCTGCCGGATCACATAGGAGCCATCGCCTACCAGCTGGAAAAAGCCCTGGATGAAGGATTTGGGCTGATTCTGACTACCGGGGGAGTAGGCGCAGAAGAGAAAGACTGCACGGTTGAATCTGTCCTCCGGGTAGACCCTTCCGCTGCCACACCTTACATTTTGAAATTCGAGGCGGGCACGGGAAGGCATGTAAAAGATGGGGTACGAATCGCGGTGGGAAAAGTGGGGATCTCTCGACTCGTAGCTCTGCCCGGCCCAACGCGGGAAGTGGGGCTTGGCCTGGACCGTCTTCTTGAGGGTTTGGATAGAGAATGGGATGAAAAGCAGATTGCCGACCACATCGCCTCTGGCCTGAGGAAAAAATGGCATGAGTATGGGTCAGGATCTGGCCATCCTTAGAAAAAGAAGTCATGATGAAAGATTATGATACTCTCCTGACCGGATGGAGGGCAGAGGATCCTTTCTACGAAGAAATCTTTAGTAGCCTCGAAGAACGGAGTTGGCGGGCATCCCTTCGATCCCGGTCTGACGGATGGATCGGCGGAATCCCTTGGGCCAGAAAAGCGGCAGAGACCATAAGACTGGAAGCAATCTGGAGGAAGCAGAGCGGGGAGAAAGTGTCCGCCGGCGAAGAGATCGCTGAATTTATTGGGCCTCTCCAGCAGATCGTCAAATTCGAAAACCTCGTCATCGGCCTGATCTCCAAACCTTCGGGCATTGCCTCGGCCGCTCAAAAGGCCAAGCAGCTTTCGGCCGGGAAAGTTCGCCTGGTAAGCGGGGGGTGGAAAAAACATCCGTTTTTGGTAAAGGACATGGTTCTGGAGGCGGTGACCGCCGGGGGCATCGCCCACCGCATCGTTGATGAGCCTTTTATTTATTTGGACAAAAATTATGTCCGCATCTTCGGCGGGATTTCCCGGGCCCTGCAGGCGGTGGCTTCTCAATCTGGAACCAAAGTTATCCAGTTACGGGGCGAATTCTCGCCTATCGCCGAAGAGGCCCAGGAAGCCCTTAGGCATGGGGCGCAGGTTTTGATGGTTGATACCGGCGCCCCGAAGGACTTAGACGAGGTGATGGGGATCATGAAAAAAGAAAAGGCTCAACCAAAAGTCAGGACAGCTTTCGCTGGCGGAATCAAGCTCAAGGATATCCCGCTTATTATTGAAAAAGGGGTGGATATCCTTGACATCGGGGCGGCCATTCTTGATGCCCCCTGGCTGGAACTGACCTATGATGTGATAGGCCAAGCAAAGAATTAGGCAGAAAATCGCCAAGAGCATAGCGTAAATAAAAAAAAGTTAACTCCTCCCCACCGCCCTTTTACCCATTAAACTTAGGAAAGGGGGGAAAAGATATCGCAGGAGTTGTTAAAGTGCAAGCAAAGATCGAACAGTTTCGTAGGTGGATGGAGAGTCAGGGGATTGATGTTTCCGTGCTCTTAAAACCCCATGACGTCCTATATCTATCAGGATCCGCCCCGGTATGCTCCGGGCTTCTGATTTTTCGCCATTCTCCTCCCGTGCAGGTATGCATCTGGCTCGACGGCGCGGAAGTAAAACGGAAAAGCTCCTTTGCCCAAGTTGCCGGCTACCGTTTTCCCGAATCTTCCCTGGCCGAGAAGATGGCCAACCTGATCCAGAAGAGCTTGGATTCTCTCCATACCATCGGCATCGAGAAAGATTATATGACCACACGATTCCTGGAAACCCTGCAGGGGTCTTTTCCCCGGGTTACTTTTGTTTCCATTACCCGGGCCCTGGATGAAATGCGGGCCGTCAAAACTCCTCAGG
>JAOUFX010000797.1 GCA_029857975.1 Deltaproteobacteria bacterium
CCGATGGAGGCTCTTATATTTATGATGGCCGTCTATTGCGGGTCGCAGGCTGCCGGCTCCATACCCGCGATCCTCGTTAATATCCCCGGAACTCCATCCAACGCCCCGACCACGCTTGAAGGATTCGCTCTCACCAGGCAAGGGAAAGCTGGGGAGGCCCTGGGCTGCTCGCTTTTTGTATCGACGGTAGGGGGATTTGCGAGCGCTTTGGTGTGCCTCCTGCTCGGACCCATTATCGGTACCTACGCCCTGACCTTCGGTCCCGCGGAAATCTGCGTTATGGCAATTTTTGGAATGTCGGCCGTGGGTTCTCTAACGGGAGGGAGTATAGTCAAAGGTGTGACCTCTTCGCTCCTGGGGCTTTTGCTGGCCACCATCGGAACCGAGATGGAATTGGGAAGGATGCGCTCCACATTTGGATTTTATGAACTCGCCGAAGGGTTTCCCCTGATTCCTCTCCTCCTGGGGGCCTTTGGCTTTTCCGAAGTACTTTTGCTGGTGCGGGAGGAATACGTAATCTCCAACCCCTCGGTTTTTCGCTTCAAGGGTTACAGTTCCTTATTCCAGGGGATGAAGGAGTCTTTGCGCTTCAAGTGGACTATGCTCTGGTCGGCAGTCATCGGGATCACAATCGGTATGGTGCCCGGGGTAGGCGCCGGGGTGGCCACATGGATCAGCTACGGACAGGCCAAGGCGTGGTCCAAGACTCCGGAGAAATTCGGGACGGGGCATTACGAAGGTCTGGTGGCCACCGACACCTGTAACAACGCCGTCACGGGTGGAGCCTTGATCCCCACCATGACCCTGGGCATCCCTGGCAGTGGTACCACGGTAGTGATTATGGCCGCCCTGATGATCAACGGCATCCAGCCTGGCCCCAGCTTTTTTATGAACTTTGAACGAGAAGCATACGCGATTTTTTTCTCCTTGTTTGTGAGCAACGCGCTTATGTTCTTGGTAGGGTTAGCCGTGATGAGAGTCCTGCCTTTTGTCGCCTATGTTCCCACGCGGCTCCTCACTCCCATTATGGGGTTGTTCTGTTTGGTGGGCGGATTTGCGTGGCGAGGATTTGTTTTCGATATGGGGCTGGTATTTTTGTTTGGGCTACTGGGTCTGGTGATGAAACGAACTGGATATTCCACCCCCGCTCTGGTTCTGGCCTTGATTCTGGGTCCCATTGCAGAAAAAAACCTGGTCTGGAGCCTCAAAATCGGTGGTTGGGGCATATTTCTACGACCCATCAGTCTGTCAATTTTATTGGCCACTGCCGTCTCTCTCTTCCTACCCATTATCATCAGGAGGCTCGCTAAAAGGAGCACCCGGTAACGAGCGGCGTCGGACCAAAGTAGGTAGTCGATTCCCCTCTCCCCCGCTGGAGACTGTGTCTTGGCCCGGGCGGGAGGGCATGAACACCGCAAAAAACGGAGGGAATTCTTATGGAAAAATTGGAAGTGATCAGCCCGCTGGGGGGGAAGGTTGTTGAGAAAAAAAATGCTGCCCAACGCCTGGAAACGCTTCAGGGAAAAACGATCGGTGAAACATGGAACGAAGATTTCAAGGGTGATATCATGTTCCCGATCTATCGGCAGTTGCTCCAAGAGCGATTTTCAGGAGTGAAGATCATTCCCTATAATGAACTTCCTTCTTCCACCCTGCGGGGTACCCCGGAATTCCAGCGCGAAATTGCCAGCCGGATAGCGAGTATGGCCAAGGCAAAAGGATGCCAGGCCCTGATATCGGGTAACGGCGGATGAGGAACTTGCACCCCGGCCGCGGTGCGGCCAGCGGTAGAGGCTGAAAAACTGGGCATTCCCAGCGTGGTCGTGACCGTTACGGGTTTTAAGGAGGTGGCCCAAGCGGCAGCCGGAGCAGAGGGAGTGGATGATCTCAGGGTTGCCGAATATCCTGGCGCAGTCGGGGTCCACTTGGAAGAAATCAGAGCGAAGATTAAAGAAATCCTCTTTGACCAAATCGTCGATGGCCTAACCAATCCGGTAACGAGGAGCAGTTCAGGGGCCACGGGTATTGACTGGAACCCCCAAGAGATTGTATTGCGGGGTTCTTGGGAGCAGGTAAATCAGTTTTTTTTCGAAAACGAATGGACGGATGGCCTGGCGATCATTCCTCCAACCTTGGAACGAGTGGAAAAATTTTTGAAATATACAGGCCACCTGCCCGATGAAGAGATTGCCATTCTCCCTCAAGCCAATCTGAAGGCGATCCCCTGGAACATCGCCGCCAATGCCGTCATGGCCGGTTGCCGCCCGGAGCACATGGCGATATTAATCGCGGCGGTCAAAGCCATGAGTGATGAGCGCTATAATCTGAACAACATTGGCACAACCTGGGGAGTCGTCCCTTTTCTATTGATCAATGGACCCATTATCAAGCAATTGGGAATCGAGTATCGCGGGCAACTGATCTCGAGGGGGCCGAATCCGGCCATTGGGCGAGCCCTTGG
>JAOUFX010000798.1 GCA_029857975.1 Deltaproteobacteria bacterium
AGGGTTATTTTCGAACCCAGGGGCAAGCCCCGGAACGGACAGGGAATCGCCATGGAGGGCTATCAACGTGCCCTTACAATGTTTATGAGGCCAGAGAGGGCCATGTGGTGATTATCTGCGTCAATAATAATCACTGGCGTAATTTGTGCGCCGCAATCGGTCGCCAGGACTTAGCGGATGACGAAAAATATTCGTCCAACCTCAAACGCTGTGCCCATATTGATTTTATTGATGAGGAGATTAATAAGTGGACCAGAACGAAGGCTCGTTTTGAGATCCATAAAATCCTCAACGCTATCCATGTACCTTCAGCTCCGGTAATGAAGCTAGCCGAAGTCGTGAATGACCCTCATCATTTAGAGAGAGGTATGTTAAAGGATATCGAGCATCCCCAAAAAGGGCGAGTTAGGGTGTTTATGAGCCCCATCCATCTATCCGCTAGTAAGACCAGCGAGCCGATTTTCTCCCCTTTGCTGGGTCAACATAATGAAGAGATATTTAAAGAATTATTGGGGGTTGAGCTTAACGAGATTAAGAAACTAAAAGAAGAAAATATTATATGAAAGTAAGCTTTGCGAAGAATTGCCTCTCCAACTGAGGGGACCAAGCTGGGAAAAATGTCAAGAAGCAATGGGTAGCGCCATTTTAATATGGGTTGAAATTCCCGGAAATAAAAGGGGTATGGGTCATTTCCTAAGGATTCCTTGAGAAATTACGGTTCTTTATTTCCAAAGGGGGTTGCATGAGGGCGGAAAGGTTTGGCAGTCTTTTTTGGCTGGCTATTGGACTAATCAGTATATACGGTTCCTCTCTTCTCGGCTTAGGGACCTTGCGGGAACCAGGACCGGGTCTTTTCCCTTTCTTTGCGGGATGCTTTGTAAGCCTAATGGCCATAGTTGCCTATTTCCAGTCGTTCCTGCGAGAGTGGGAGATACAGGATAAACTGTCAGCTCTGTGGAAAGGTTTGAATTGGCATCGACCGTTGGCGATAAGCCTTCTTTCCCTGGGCTATATTCTGGCTCTGGAGAGGATCGGTTTTCTTCTAGCTAGCTTCCTGCTGCTTTTCACCCTCTTCAAAGGAGTGGAGAAGTTCTCCTGGAAAAAATCAATATTAATCCCGGTTGTAACTCTTGGCACCATCTTTTTGCTTATAAATTTTCTTCTGAAAGGGACTCTTCCTAAGGGTGTTCTCGGTTTTTGACACTGGAGGTTTCGATTCATGGATTTTATCAGCAATCTGATTACCGGCCTTGCCGTTAGTATACAACCGCTTAACCTCACCTTTTGCTTCGTGGGGGTTTTTATCGGAACGCTGATCGGCGTTCTTCCAGGGATCGGCCCCATAGGCGCCATGGCCATCCTTTTGCCCGTGACCTATGGTGTACCTCCCACTACAGCTATTATTATGCTGGCCGGTATCTATTACGGTTGTCTGTATGGCGGCTCCACTACCTCCATTCTGGTCAACATGCCGGGCGAAGCTGCCTCCGTCGTCACCTGCCTCGATGGATATCAGATGGCTCTCAAAGGTCGAGCCGGTCCGGCCCTCGGAATTGCCGCCTTTGGCTCTTTCATCGCCGGGACCCTCGGCATCATTGCTCTACAAGCCCTGGCAGTGCCTCTCGTTTACATCGCTCTACGCTTTGGGCCGCCAGAATATTTTTCGTTAATGATCCTTGGTTTCGTTATTCTCACCTTTCTTGCCCAGAAGTCAATGATCAGGGCTCTCATGATGGCCGGCGTTGGAACTCTCTTGGGAACTATCGGGCTAGACACAATGACGGGCACCCCTCGGTTCGCTTTCGACATTGCCGAATTGTTCGATGGCGTTGGAGTGGCACCGCTAGCCATGGGCCTGTTCGGTATTTCCGAAATTCTGCTGAATGTGGAGCGTAAGATCAAGCAGGAGGTGGCGATCTTAAAAACGAATTTGACAGGGATCCTTCCAACGCTTAAAGATTGGTCTAGGTCCATCGGGGCCATTCTTCGCGGCTCATTTTTCGGTTTCTTTTTGGGTGTTCTACCTGGCGGCGGGGCGGTCCTCGGTTCCTTTGCTTCTTATGCGATTGAGAAGCGGATCTCCAGAAATCCCGAAGAGTTCGGTAAAGGGGCGATTGAGGGCGTGGCCGGACCTGAGTCGGCGAACAATGCCGCGGCAACGGGAGCCTTTATTCCCCTACTGACCCTGGGGATTCCAGCCAATGTGGTCATGGCTGTTCTGCTGGGGGCCTTAATGATCCATGGTCTCACTCCCGGCCCCATGTTGATGAAAGAACATCCTGACCTTTTCTGGGGCGTTATCGCGAGCATGTATTTGGGCAATGTTATGCTTCTCGTTCTCAACCTGCCCCTGATTGGCCTCTGGGTTCAACTCCTTCGAGTCCCTTACGCCATCCTCTTCCCTCTCCTGCTTTTTATCTGTCTGTATGGGGCATATCTTATTGGCAACAATACGA
>JAOUFX010000799.1 GCA_029857975.1 Deltaproteobacteria bacterium
ATGCCGGCCAGGATCTCTTACCCCTGGCCAGCAGCCATCTCTGTTTATTTAAGTTCGCTGATCAAAGACTCCACATCCGCCTGGGTATCTTTCATAAATTGGCCGAATTCCCCAGCGTTCAACCAGGCCAGGGTGAGTCCGATTTTGTTGGCCCGGGCTTTAAACTCCGGGTCATTGGCCACTTTTTCGAACGCTTCCTGCAATTTCTTGAGCCGATCAGCCGGCACTCCTGCAGGAGCCGCCATTCCGCGAGTGGAAGAGCCGATGATTTCTTTGCCATAGACCTCTTTAAAGGTCGGGGTGTTTGGGTTCATGTGGTAACGCTCTTTCCACATTTGAATCAGGCATCGCTGTTTGTCTTTGTATTTGATTACGTCAAAGGTGTTGGTGACGATGAAATCAGAGTGTTTACCGAGGAGAGCCGCATGGGCGGGGGCCGACCCGGCGTAATATACCTTAGCAAACTTCACGCCTGTTGCTTTTTCTATCTTGACTAAGGCCAGCTGGTCATCGGACAGCGGACCGTCCATCCCGCAGATTATCTTGCCGGGATTCTGGCGGGCGCTTTCGATCAAATCCTTGATGGTCTTGAAGCGATCGTCATCGATCCGCACCAAGATCGTGTTGGGATCGATGATGTTGCAACCGATGGGGGCAAAACTCTTCACCGGATGGTAGGCCACATCTTTCCGAGAGGCATAGTTCATGTTGAGGGCGGGTAAATTAATAAAACCGATGGTGTTACCGTCGGGTTTGCTCATGGCGAGCTTGGTGAAACCTACCTGGCCTCCGGCTCCAGGTTGATTTACCACGACGATGGGCTGTCCCAGGTACTTCTCCAGATAAATGCCCAAGGTCCGTGCGGCCACATCCGTGCTTCCCCCAGCCTTATAGGCGACGATCATGTTGATGGGCTTATCCGGCCAGGCAGCCTCTGCGGAAGACCCCATTCCCCAGGCGATGAGCAGGAAGCATAAAACCCCCAAAATCATTCTTCTTTTTTTCATGACCAACCTCCTTTATTAAAATATTTGACGAGTAAACTCGCGGCAAGGCGACTTTCAGTCACCTGGCCGCTCGAATTCTCGGGCGAGACATTATCCCCGCCCTCGCCCAAAGGGATGCGGCGCCCCTTGGGAAACCCAGCCATTGGTTCCCCGTGGCAAGCCACGGGGGATAGCAATGTCCTCATAAAATCAAAGCTTATTAAAAAGATTCACCCCTCCCCCTTTCACCCGAACCGCTTGAGGAAAAGGGAAGGGAAAAAACCAGCAATGTTCTTCGAATGAGCTCTGTTGACGGGGATAGAGGGCTTTATTTTCAAAAAATCGGTACGTGCTAATTTATGCCCTGCTGGGCAAAAAGAATCTTTCCTCTTCCCTGGCGATGCTTGCGTTGAAGGGCTAACGGAAAAAGAAAAAATATTTCGCGTAGTATGGACTTCAGCTCGAGAAAAAATTTAGAATAATGTTTATTTATCCCAAATCCTAAGTAATGAGTCAAGTAAAATTTTAAGGGCCAGCCGCGATCGCCCTTTCTCTCTAAGCTGAGATAATTTCCTTCACCCGGGGAAAGTATTGGGCCTGGCCGAGGAGGACGCTTGCAATTTTGCCTCGATCAATTTTGAGGAGAGACCGAGCTAAATTTCTTGCCTTCCCCAGGCCGCCGGGGATGTCGACTTTGTTGATAAAAGGGATTACTCTCGCCTTATCCGGCCGGTTTTTAATGGTTTCGGCAACCAGCCTGGCGACGATTTCTTCCGTAACCCTACTACCGATAGGCAAATTGAGAAGCTGGGACGCAATCTCTGAACGAAAGACATGTTGTTCATCCAGCGGGCAACCTAAGACATCGATCCCCACCACCGGTACGAGCAGGCTGGTATTTTTAGGCACCACGGGCTCCCCCGCTCTCGGAGCTTTGAGGGAGCGACCGGCCGCGCCATCGGCTTCGATTACGATCTTGGAAATATTTTTAAGGGACTGGAATTCTTCCACCCACTGAGGAAGGATTCCTTGAAGCTTGCCATTGTCCAGTTTTTTCTGGGCGATGAGCAGGCAGGGATATTGGTCTATATTGTTTTTAACCCACCTTTTAATTTCAGAAAATTGATCAGATAAGAAAAGAGCTAAGTGCGGTGATGCTGCCGGTTCCCAGATTTTCGTGGTGGTGGTAAGGATAATCCCTTTACGGCGGGAAGGAAGCTCTTGGCCGAGGGCGAACATGAGGGCCGTCTTCCCCCCTCCGCCCACCAGGCTGATGACCTCGCGAGTTTTCAGGGAGAAGGCCTCTCCCAGCGTCATAAAGGCCCTCCCGGCAATTTTCGCTTCAGGTATTTTCGGTAGTCCTCCGGGGTGTCAATATCTTGCAGAACAGCGTCCGTTTCCATTTCCACCCTTAAGATATCTTCCGGGTGATCCGTCAGGATCCGGCGCGCTCCCACATCTCCTTTTAA
>JAOUFX010000800.1 GCA_029857975.1 Deltaproteobacteria bacterium
GCCTACGTTCCCTCTTTCGGCGAATGGGGTTTTGTAATTGGATCCATGCGACCCTACGTGATGCCCACTCAATATTTGGAAAACCTGAAATTTTTAAATGGTGCGATTGCGCCCAGTTTTTTCCATTTTCCCAAGGACATGCAGCCGGTCGAGACAGAAATCAACCGGCTGAACAATCAGATCCTCGTACAGTACTACGAATCCGAATGGCGTAAAGTCACCGAGTAATGTTTTTTTATTAAAAATTCTATGGACCGCCGGACTTTTATTCTTTCTTCCGCCAGGGTTCTTTCCGCCATGACCCTTTCCTCTTTAACCGGTTGCCGGCGGAAGGGAGAAAAAGGAATGCCGTTCACCGGTTCGATCCTGGGGCCCTCCTTTGACCTCGGACATCGGCTCCTGAAAGGGCAATTTCCGGCTCCCATCCGGGAACAAAAAGTTCCGGTCGTAATTGTGGGTGGGGGCATTGCCGGGCTTGCCGCAGGCTGGAAACTGGCCAAGACCGGCTGGCAGGAATTTGCCATTTGCGAACTTGAACCGGAAGTCGGCGGCGTAGCGCGTTCCGGGGAAAGCCCGATTACCCCTTATCCGTGGGGAGCCCATTATGTTCCGCTCCCTACCCAGGAATCGAGAGCGGTGCGCGAACTTTTTGAAGATCTGGGGGTGATCGAAGGCCATACAGCCAAAGGCCAGCCGGTGTATAAGGAAAAATATCTCTGCTTTTATCCCCAGGAACGGCTGTACATTCACGGAAGATGGCAGGAAGGGATTCTGCCCCTCTTGGGGGCCACCCGGAGAGACTTTGAGCAGTTTCAGCGCTTCCGGGATCTCATCCTCCAATTTAAAAACCGTCGGGGAAGAGATGGCCGGAAAGCATTCGCCATTCCCATGGAGCTAAGCTCGCGGGATCCAGACCTACTTGCACTCGACCGGATCTCCATGCCGGAGTGGCTGCGCCGTCATAACCTGGATTCAGGGCCGCTCCATTGGTATGTGAATTATGCAAGCCGGGATGATTACGGCTGTCATTATGCCGGGGTTTCGTCCTGGGCGGGTCTCCATTATTTCTGCAGCCGCGATGGGGAGGGAGAAACAGAAGACTGGGCAGTTCTTACCTGGCCGGAAGGGAATGGGTGGATCGTTAAACAACTCCAAAAGAAACTTCAAGCCAGGATTTGGACCGATTCTCTGGTTTTTCGCCTGCAAAACACGGAAAAGGAGGTCCTGGTGGATGTATATAACCCGAAGGAAGATGTTTCCACCCGCATCCGGGCACAGGAAGTGATCTGCGCCTGCCCCCGGGTATTCACCCGGCGGATGATCGTGGGAGAAAGCCCGGCCCCAAGTCGAGATATTGATGCCTTCCAATACAGCCCTTGGATGGTCGCTAACCTGAGCTTGAAAGCCCTTCCTCCTGCGCGGTCCGGTGCTCCTCTGGCTTGGGATAATGTCATTTATGGCAGTCCGTCTTTGGGGTATGTGCTCGCCACCCACCAAAGCCTGGCGACGCACGTGCGGGAAACGGTCTTAACCTATTATTATGCGATGGTAGAAGCCCCGCCGGCTCAGGAAAGGGCCCGCCTACTGCGCACATCCTGGAAGGACTGGGCCGATTTCATTCTCCGGGATCTTTCCAGGCCGCACCCTGAAATCAGGAGTCTAATCACCCGCATGGACCTGTTTTGCTGGGGGCACGCCATGATCCAGCCCCGGGTTGGATTTATCTGGGGGAATGCCCGCCAGCAGGCTGCCTTGCCGCAGGGCAACATTCATTTTGCCCATTCCGATTTAAGCGGATTTTCGATTTTTGAAGAGGCCCAGTATCGGGGGGTATTGGCAGCGGAGAAGATCCTTACAAAATATGGAGTTCGCTTTTCGTCCTCGTTATGATGTCAAAAGGGATCCCCTGCGGGAGTGTATGTTGCTACCGGTCAGGAGATCTAACTTAGGGTGTACTTGGAATGCGGCGTTTTTTTCTTCGATCCAGGATTTCAGCAAGAATGGGTAGTAGTAAAGAACCTCCGGGAAGGGTGAAGATAAGGAGGATGGGCACGTATAAAGATAAGCGCTTCAAATGACTTTTGAGCTGCTGTTTCTCCTCTTTTTGCCACTTGGTATCGGTATTTCTCTGTTTGAATAAAAGCTGTAAAAAGCCCTGAATATGTTGAGCTTCATTGAATATCAATTCTTTATTCTTTAAAACCAGTCTCTTTAAAAAAAGGCGTATCATAAATTAAAAGGTGATCGCAATTCAAGCCGCTGCGATAAGCGGAGTAAAATCTTTTGGCGATTTTTGCCGACCTCTACCACCGCGACGCCCTCTTAAGATAAAAAATTGACTTATGATCTATCATATCGTATTAATAAAAGCAGGCGCAACCCAAGAGTGTTTCGCTGCCGGGAGGTTTTTATGGAATTCAGAGAGTCCCATGTGTATGCGGACGTTCTAAT
>JAOUFX010000052.1 GCA_029857975.1 Deltaproteobacteria bacterium
GAAACCGCCGATGATGCCGGAGTCTACCAAATTTCCGAGCAGATGGCCCTGGTGCAAACGGTGGACTTCATCACCCCTATTGTGGATGATCCTTATCTTTTCGGGCAGATTGCCGCGGCCAATTCCATGAGCGATGTTTATGCCATGGGAGGGAAACCCTTAACCGCTTTAAACGTTGTTGGTTTTCCCCGCCTCTCCCTTAACCTTTCTGTGCTCACCGAGATCCTCCGGGGCGGGCTGGACAAAATCCACGAGGCGGGGGCCGTGCTCTTGGGCGGGCATACCGTTGACGACGCCGAATTGAAATACGGGCTGGCAGTGACGGGTACGGTTCATCCCAAGAAAATCGTTACGAACAAGGGGGCGGAGCAAGGGGATGTTCTCCTCTTGACCAAATCTCTGGGGACGGGAATCATTTCTACCGCCAACAAAGCAGAAATGGCCGATGCCCAATTTTTACAGGGGGCGATCGACTCCATGGTTCGCTTGAACGATATCGCCGCGGAAGCCATGAACGAATGGAGGCCCCACGCCTGCACGGACATTACGGGTTTCGGGCTATTGGGGCACGCTGCGGAGATGGCCAAAGGATGTGGCCTCTCCTTCAGGTTTTTTTACTCGGAACTACCCCTTCTGGCGGGGGCCCAAGAGTATGCCACCAAAGGAATGGTTCCTGGAGGAGCCTATTGCAACCAGGATCACTTTGGGCAGGAGATCTTCATCTCGGCCAAAGTTCCCGAGGCGGAAAGGATCATCCTCTTCGACCCGCAGACCTCGGGTGGTTTATTGATGGCTTTGCCCCGATCCCCCGGAGAAAAACTTTTAAAAAATTTGCAAGCCCAAGGAATTCAGGAAGCCTCCATCATCGGAGAAGTAATCCAGCGGGAGAATAACCTCATTTTCGTAGTAGAATAAGGATTCAAAAAATCAAGGATTCAATGGGCGCCGAGAACCGGTAAAACCAAGACAAACAAGAGGGGAAACCTCGTCCTCTTGATCACGCCAAAGGCGTGACTCGAACCCAATGAAAGGAGTCTTTAATGTCCAAAATTCAGCGAGCCATTATCAGTCTTTCGGATAAATCCGGAATTCAAGATTTCGCCAAAGCCCTGCAAGCCTTTAACGTAGAAATTTTGTCCACCGGAGGGACAGCCAAAGTTTTGCGGGAGAGTGGGTTAAAAATTAAGGATATTTCCGAATACACCGGTTTCCCCGAAATGCTGGACGGGCGAGTCAAAACGCTCCATCCCAAAGTCCACGGAGGGCTCTTGGGAATCCGTGGGAATCCCGAGCATGCTAAAAAAATGAATGAGCATGGCATCCAGCCCATCGATATGGTCGTAATCAACCTCTATCCCTTCGAAGCGACGGTGGCCAAGCCGAATTGTACGCTGGAGGAAGCCATCGAGAATATCGACATCGGCGGGCCGGCCATGCTGCGGGCCGGGGCGAAAAATTATCCTTATGTGACCGTGATCGTGGACCCCACGGATTACAGGCCCATTTTGGCCGAGATGAAGCAAAGCGGCGGGGGGGTAAGCAAAGAAACGAATTTCCGCTTGGCCAAGAAAGTGTACCAACTCACGGCCCGTTACGATCAAGCCATTTCCGAATACCTGGCGAAAAAATAAAGATTCACGCTAAGGCGCAAAGACGCCAAAGGATTATTGCCTAATAAATTTGCTGCGGTTTTTTTATTTTTCAGCGCCTTTGCGGCTTGGCGTGAAAATCTACGGAGCCTAAGATGAAAATTCTGGTCATCGGCAGTGGAGGGCGGGAACATGCCCTGATCTGGAAAATCGCTCAGAGCCCGGCCGTGAAAAAAATTTATTGTGCTCCGGGAAATGCCGGGATTGCCCAGCAAGCGGAATGTCTCCCGTTGGCGGCTGAAGATGTGCCATCGATCATCGCCTGGGCTGAAAAAGAGAAAATTGATCTCACCGTCGTCGGCCCAGAAGCCCCCCTCACCGTGGGTATCGTGGATGCCTTCGAAGCACGCGGGCTGCGCATATTCGGCGCCAACCAGCAGGCGGCCGCAATCGAAGGAAGCAAGGCTTTTGCCAAGTTTTTAATGAAAAGATACGGCATTCCTTCGGGTGATTTCCGGGTCTTTAGTGATTATGGGGCAGCGGTCAGATACGTTAAAAAGACAGGGGCGCCCTTGGTGGTCAAAGCCGATGGACTGGCCGCGGGGAAAGGGGTCATTTTATGTCCAGCCGTGGAAGAGGCCATCGCCGCCCTTGACCTCATCATGGTCCAAAAAGCCTTCGGAGCCGCAGGAAGACAGGTGGTGGTAGAAGAGTTCCTCCAGGGAGAGGAGGCCTCTTTTCTGGCTTTCACCGATGGAGAAACGGTCCTGCCCCTCCCCACTTCTCAGGACCACAAGCCCATCTTTGACCACGACCAGGGACCCAACACCGGGGGTATGGGGGCCTATTCGCCCGCACCGGTGGTGAGCGAAAAAGTACACCGCCAAGTTATGGAACAGATTATGATCCCCACCGTGAAAGGACTGGCGGAAGAAGGGAGGAAATATCGAGGGGTCCTTTACGCGGGATTAATGATTCAGGACGATAAGGCCAAGGTTTTGGAGTTTAACGCTCGTTTCGGAGATCCGGAAGCTCAGCCTTTACTGATGCGCATGAAGAGTGATCTGGTTCCGGTTTTGGAAGCAACGATTGATGGCCATCTGTCCAACCTGAAGGTTGAATGGGAAGAAGGAGCAACGGTTTGCGTGGTCATGGCCTCGCAAGGTTATCCAGGGTCTTATGAAAAAGGAAAAGTAATTTCCGGTTTGGAGGAGGTGGCGAGGATTCCCCAAGCTTTTGTCTTTCACGCCGGGACCGCTTTCCAAGAAGGAAGGATCATAACGAACGGCGGAAGGGTTCTGGGGGTTACGGCCATTGGCAACGCAATCGGAGAAGCCGTCGGGTTGGCTTATCAGGCGGTGGAAAAAATTTCCTGGTCAGGCGTATATTACCGGAAAGACATCGGGCAAAAAGCCTTAAAAAGAGAGGATAAAAAGTGAAGACCAAAAAACCGCTCGTGGCGATTGTCATGGGAAGCGATTCAGACCTCCCGGTCATGGGAGAGGCGGCCAGAGTTCTTGCCGAATTTCAAGTGCCCTGTGAGGTGACGGTGGCTTCGGCCCACCGTTCCCCAGAATTTACCGCGGGGTATGCCCGCAAGGCAGCAGGAAGAGGGATAGAGGTCATCATTGCTGGTGCCGGCGGGGCGGCTCACTTGGCGGGGGTAATGGCCGCCCACACCATCCTTCCGGTCATCGGCGTCCCTTTGGAATCAGCCTTGTTGGGAATGGATTCCCTGCTTTCCACAGCCCAAATGCCTTCCGGGGTCCCCGTGGCTACCATGGCCATCGGCAAGGCCGGCGCCCGCAACGCCGGTATTTTGGCCGTCCAGATTCTATCCGGGAAGCAAGGTGCGTTAAAAAACCTTTTACTACGCCATAAAGTTTCGCTGGCCGCCCAGGTGGCGGAACAGGCCGACAGACTCAAAGAGAAGAAAAAACTTTAACCACAGAGCACGCCGAGATGAAAATGAAAATATTTAAAACGCCATGCGCATAGCGCTAAGCGCTTAGCGGATCTCGGCGTTCTCTGCGCCCCGGCGGTGAAAAAAATATGGAACCATACGATGGGGAAACTCCCTGGTTAAAAAACTATGAAGATGGAGTTCCTTTTTCCTTGGTCTATCCTCGTGTTCCCCTCACGCATTTCTTGAGGCAGGCCGCTGAATTCTTCCCCCAAAATCCGTCCATGGTCTTTGCCCAAAAAAAATTTTCTTACCGGGAGCTGCAGGAAAAGGTCAATGCCCTGGCCAATGCTTTGGTCGCTTTAGGGGTGAAGAAGGGAGAGCGCGTGGCCCTACTCCTGCCCAACAGCCCTCCGTACGTCATCGGTTACTATGCCATCCTGCAGGTGGGAGCCATCGTGGTAAACCTTAACCCTCTGGCCGTGGCCAGAGAACTTCTCTACTTTTTGAATCACGCCGAGGTCCGAACCGTCATTGTTGCCGAGTCGCTATTTTCCCGCCTTGACGGCATTGCCCCGCAAAGCTCGCTCGAGAACATTCTCGTCACTTGTCTCCGGGATTGGGGAGCCGGCCCTAAAATTTCCGGGCGGAAAAAGATTTCGCTTCCTTTCGATCCGGGGCAAGGAATTCATTCTTTAGATTTTTTAATTAACGAGAACGCCGGAAGGGAAGCCCCCCGAGTGAATTTATATCCGGAAGACGAGGCGCTCTTGCAATACACCGGGGCCATTACGGAGGGGATTAAAGGAGTGGTCCTCACGCATGGAAACTTGGTGGCCAACACCTTACAAATTTCCAGCTGGGTAGTTAGGGCGCGGCCCGGGAAAGAGGTTTTTCTCTCCGTCCTTCCCTTCTTTCATGTCTACGGAATGGCCGTAGCTATGAACGTGCCCATCTCCCTGGGCTCGGCGATGATTATCTTGCCCCGGTTCGAAGTCAGGGGCGCTCTAAAGGCCATTAAACGTTTCCGCCCGACTTTCTTCCCGGGGGTTCCCCCCATGTTCGTGGCCCTTTCCCAGGAGAAAGATGCGGAGCAATACAACCTCTCCTGCCTGCGGGTCTGTTACAGCGGCGGCGCCCCGTTGTCCCTGGAGATTTTAGAAGATTTTGAAAAGCTAACCGGGACACGGATCACGGAGGGGTACGGATTGGCCGAAGCCTCTCCCGCTACCCACTGCAACCCCATTTTCGGAAAGCGAAAATTGGGAAGCGTGGGCCTCCCTTATCCGGACACTCTGGGGAAGATTGTAGATTTAAAGACCGGAGAGCATATTCTCGGCCCGGGGGAAGTCGGGGAATTATGTATCAAAGGGCCCCAGGTAATGAAAGGGTATTGGAAGATGCCGGAGGAAACAGCCAGGACTGTCCGCAATGGCTGGCTGTACACGGGGGACATTGCCCGCATGGATGAGGAAGGTTATTTCAATATTCTGGACATCAAAAAGGACATGATCATCGCCGGCGGATTCAACATTTATCCCAAAGACATAGACCAAATTTTGACCGAACATCCCCAAGTAGCCGAAGCCGTAGCGGTGGGCTTTCCGGATCGATACCGGGGGGAAGCGGTGAAAGCCTTTGTCGTACTCAAGCCCGGCCAATCGGCCACCGAAGAGGAAATCCTCGAGTTCTGCAGAAAAAACCTGGCCAAATATAAAGTCCCTACCCGCGTGGAATTTCGCCAAGGATTACCCAAATCTCCTTCCGGAAAAATTCTGAGGAGAATGCTCCGCCAAGAAGCCATGGAGCAAAAACAGAACAAGAAAGGAGGGTTCGAGGGGCCGAGGGATGAAGGGTGCGAGTGAAAGACGAAATCCAATGAGTATTCCTCTTGAGGATCTCGTGAATCCTGGAATTTCTGGACCCACTTGTTTTCGTAAAGATGACAGGCCATATCTTTAAAGCCGACTCTCAGGGGATTCAACAAGCGAGCCAGTTGATTCTCCAGGGAGGCGTCGTGGCTTTTCCCACGGAGACTTTCTACGGTTTAGGAGCAGATGCCGGGGATGTTTTGGCTTTGCAAAAAGTTTTTCAGATCAAAGGAAGGGAAGAAAATAAACCCTTGCTCCTTCTGGTGGCGGACCGAGCCGGGGTCCAGGGTTTGGTGAAAAAAATATCACCCGTGGCGGATGCTTTAATCGAAAAATTTTGGCCCGGGCCCCTTACCTTGGTTTTTGAAGCTGCGGTGCATCTTTCCCCCATCCTTACTGCCAAGACCGGAAAAGTAGGCCTGAGGGTATCCGGCCACCCCGTGGCTCAGGCCTTGGTCCAGGCCGTGGGACGGGCGGTTACCGGAACCAGTGCCAACCTTTCGGGTCAACCCAGTCCCTCTTTGGCTGCGCAGGTTTCCCGGGCGCTGGGGAAAAAGGTTGACGCGATCTTAGACGGCGGGAAGACCGCCGGAGGGCCGGGCAGCACAGTGTTGGATGTCTCCGCCGCCTGGCCCAAAATCATTCGCCGGGGGGCTATTTCCCAAGAGGAATTAGCCCCCTTCCTCGAAGCAGGATAAAATTCATTGGGGCCGTTGAAGGTCGAGTGGCGTTAGATTTTTTTCTTGACGGATGTTTCCTGCGGAAGATAAACTGATTATAATAAAAATGTTTGTTGGCGGTAGGTACGGGCAAAAACATTGCTACCGTGCAGACATCGCCGGGAAAGGGGGACGAGAAGTTGGGGAAGAAATTTTATCAAATTTCCATTATCTGTATCGGCATCTTATGTTTTATTGCCTTGGGGGTGGCCTTCGCTCAAAAGAAAGTGGGAGGAGGAGATATAACCTTTGAAGCCAAAGGAAGCACCGGGCCGGTTCTTTTCAGCCATGAAATACACGTGAACCAGCAGAAGTCGAAATGCACCGATTGCCACACGAAAATTTTCAAGATGAAAAAAGGAAACCTGAAAATGACCAAGGAGAACCATGGCCAGGATAAACATTGCGGTGTCTGCCATAATGGCAAAAAAGCCTTCAGCCAGAAGACCGATGCCGACTGTGCCAAATGCCATAAAAAATAAATTTTCCTGAAGATCTGTCTTCTAACTGGCGTTGGGCCAAAGCCCAACGCCAGTTTTTTTACCGGGGTACCCGTTGTCCAAAAAAGAAGAGAAGGGGGTTTTCTCCTCCCTGGGAGACTCTCTCTCCTCCTTAAAATTGACCATCGCCCTGCTGATCATCCTGGCGGTAGCCTCGATCTTCGGCACGGTGATCCCCCAGAATGCCTCCCCGGAAGAATATCTCCGATTTTACAAATTCTCCACCTATAAAATATTAAAGATCCTCGGCTTCCTGGATATGTACCATGCCGGTTGGTTTGTCTTCCTCCTGGCTCTCCTCAGCCTCAACTTAGTCGTCTGTTCCTGGAGACGCCTCCGGGTAACCCGGAAATTTTTTTCTCTGCCGGGCGAAAGGTTGGAAGATGAACAATGGCAGGCCCTGCCTTTGCGCGGCAAGTTCTTGCAGCAAGGATTGGCCGCGGACATCCTTCCTCGTTTCCAAGAGGTCCTTTCCCGGCTCTTCACCAGGCCCAAGCTGGTGGAAGATTCGAAGCAAGCCTATCTACTTTTTGCCGAGAAGGAGAAGCCTTCCCGCATAGGCGTCTATTGTATTCACCTGAGCGTGCTGGTCATCTTGGCGGGGGCTCTGATCGGGTCTTTTTTGGGCTTTCGGGGCAATGTGAATATTGAGGAGGGACAAGCGGCAGATCAAGTTATCCTCCGCAACGGCCAACAGGTTAGGTTCCCCGGGTTCAGCGTGCAACTGGAAAAATTCAGTGTCTCCTTCTATTCCACGGGTGCCCCCAAAGAATTTAAAAGCATTCTGACCATCACGGAAAAAGGTCGAAAAATTCTTACCGAGCCCATCCTGGTCAATCATCCATTGACCTACAAAGGGATCACTTTCTATCAGTCGAGTTATGGCGTTGCCGGCGTGGCGGAAGCGATTCTGGCCGTTAAAGACCGGCAATCGGGAAAGGAAGTCGCGGTCGCGGCCCAGATGGGCAGCCGGACAGAGATTCAGGGGAGTTCCAGCTTTTTCCTGCTGGACCGCTTTCTACCGGACCTGCAGGGAATGGGGCCTGCCCTGCAAGTCATCTTCTCCGAACCCAACCGGCCTCAACAAAAATTTTGGGTTTTCCAGAACCACCCGGGACTTGCCGACCGAAGGGCCGGGCGGTACCGCCTAACGATCAAGAAAATTGAGCCCAGGTATTATTCTGGCCTCCAGGTGACCAAAGATCCGGGCGTCGGGGTGGTTTGGGCCGGCTGCTTGATTATGATGGCAGGATTTTACATGACCTTTTTTATGTCCCATCGCCGGATATGGGTGAGGTTGACGGAAAAAGAGGGCGGTACATTGGTGGCCATTGCCGGATCCAGCCACCGGGACCGCACCGGGTTCGAGGAAGAATTCAAAAAAATTGACCAGGCATTGAGGGAGGCGCGGAGGGCGCAGGAGGAGAATAAAGAAAGAGGGGGCCAACCATGATCAGCACCAAGATGTTCAGCAGCGTAACTTTTTTATATTTGGCCTGCACGGTGCTTTATTTCAATTTTTTGGCCTTCCGATCAGAACGACTGGGAAAGATAGCTACCGGACTATCCTGGATAACTTTGTTGATTCACACGGCGGCGATTCTTTGGCGGTGGGTGGAATCTTACCAATTGGGCATGGGCCACGCCCCCCTTTCCAACATGTATGAGTCATTGGTCTTTTTCTCCTGGTGCATTGCCTTGCTCTACCTTCTTTGGGAAAGAAAAATGAAATCGAGAATCATCGGGTCTTTTGCTATGCCCTTTGCTTTTCTTTTCATCGCCTATGCTTCCCTGGCTCCGGGTGTCTCTGACCGGATCGATCCTCTGATCCCTGCCCTGCAGAGCAACTGGCTCCACGCCCATGTTATTACCTGCTTCCTCAGCTATGCCTCCTTTGCTCTTTCCTGCGCAGTTAGTGTCATGTACCTGATCAAAAATAAGAAGAAAGAGCAAGGAGGGAAAGAAACAGGATGGATTTCTCTGTTTCCCCCCTTAGACTCTTTAGATGCTTTGGTCTACAAGACCATCGCCGTGGGTTTTCCCCTGCTCACCATTGGTATCGTTACCGGAGCGGCGTGGGCCAACTATGCTTGGGGGTCATACTGGAGCTGGGACCCCAAAGAGACCTGGTCGTTGATTACCTGGTTTGTGTATGCGCTCTTCCTCCACGCCCGCTTGGCCCGCGAATGGCGGGGGAAGCGTACGGCGCTTCTTTCGGTCATTGGTTTTGCCGCCGTAGTTTTTACCTACTTCGGAGTCAACTATGTCCTTGCGGGGTTACACAGTTACGCCTGAGCTTCGCTATTCATAACCTACAGGCCCTTGCCTATAGCCATTTCTATGGAGGTGGTATCATGGATAGAAAGATCAAGATCAAAACAGGGCAGGTGGAAGCGGATGCGGGGTTGAATGATTCCCCGACAGCCCAAAAAATCTGGGCGGCTCTCCCCATTGAAGCGGAAGCCAATACCTGGGGGGACGAAATTTATTTTGCCATCCCGGTGAAAGCCCCACTGGAAAAAACGGCCCGGGAATTGGTGCAGGTGGGCGACCTGGGTTACTGGCCTGCGGGCAACGCTTTCTGTATCTTTTTTGGCCCCACGCCCATGAGCCGGGGGGAGGAAGTGCGGCCGGCGAGTGCCGTCAATGTCATCGGCAAGGTTGCGGGAGACGCCAAAATTTTTAAAAAGGTCCCATCGGGGGCCAAAATACGAATTGAGAAGAGGGAAGAATAGCCTTTGCTTTTCATTCCTTTTTTGTTAAAATAAACAGGAGGAAGTTGGGAAAATGCCTATTTTTGAATACCATTGCCGGAGCTGCCAGGACGATTTTGAAAAGATCGTCTTCAATACCAATACTCAGGTCAAGTGCCCCCGTTGTCAGAGTAAGAAGGTGAACAAAAAAGTTTCAGCCTTCAGCTTCAAGAGCGGGCCCAAGTTTGTATCCGCATCAAACGCTGGGGGATGCGGCAGCTGTTCCAGCCATCATTGCAGCACCTGCCACTAATCTCCTGGGTTTTTTCAGGTCAGGCATGCCATGGAGCGAATCAAGAGAGCGTTAAAAAAGACTTTTTTCACCGGTCTGGTGGTGGTTGTTCCCATCGTCATCACCGCTCTGGCTTTAACTTGGCTCTTTCGTGTCCTGGATGATTTCCTAAGCCCGGTCTTATACCAAATGTTGGGGAAGAAAGTCGTCGGCCTGGGAATTCTGACCGAAATCATACTCATTTTTATAATAGGCCTTGTGGCCACCAACGTTCTCGGATCGCGGCTGTTGAAATTTTTTCAAGACCTGTTGATGCGAGTCCCGGTGGTTAACAACATATACCCCACGATCCGCCAGCTGGTCGAAGCCTTTTCCCCTGCCAAGGAATCCGCTTTTAAAAAAGTTGTCTTAGTGGCCTATCCGCAAAAAGGCATTTATTCTTTGGGCTTTTTGACCAGCGAGGTCTCTATCAATCGACCCCCGGAAAACCTGCAATGTTATTCCGTCTATATTCCGACGAACAATCTCTACCTCGGACATGTGGCCCTGGTTAAAGCTGAAGAGGTGGTGTTCACAAGTTTTACGGTCGAAGAAGGCCTAAAA
>JAOUFX010000801.1 GCA_029857975.1 Deltaproteobacteria bacterium
GGCTTGGCGCAGCTCGTTCTCGATGCGTTTGGTTACGGAAACATCCCGCAGGTAGGCGTAGGTTTTCATCGCCCCCTGGCGATCTTTGACCGTGGTAATGCAGATTTCGGTTTCTTTGGGTTCCCCAGCGGCATTGAGAATCTCCAGTTCGGAACACACCCGCAGATCCACGTTAGGATCGCGGCGTTCAAAAAGCTCCTTAATATACGCTCGATTTTTTTCATCAAAGAGGGTGTTGAAATTTAGCCCCATCAAAAGCTCTATGGAGTAGCCCGTTATCTCCACGGCGCTTTTGTTGGCCAGTTCAATACGGTCATCTTCTCCAATGGCCAAAATTCCATCGTTGGCCTGTTCCACGATACGCCGGAAACGGCCTTCGGATTTTCGCAGTTCCTCCTCCAGTTTTTTCGTTTCCGTAACGTCTTCCACAACCACTTCCGAGATCCGCCCATGGCGGTTGAAGATCGGGTAGGTGCGCACATGATAACTTCCATGGAGACGGGGATTCTCCATTTCCCCGAAGGCCGGCTTGCCCGTCTCCAGGGTTTGGGTGACCGGACAACCGGGGCAAGGATCCCCCTGTCCGCGAAAAACCTGATGGCATTTATTTCCGAAAAGTTCCCCCGGGGTGAGCCCGTAATCCCGTAAAACGGCCGTATTGGCTCTCAACACGGAATAATTCGCATCCTCAACGAAGACTCGATCGGTGATGGCATTGAAGGCGGCTTCCCATTCGGCGCGGGTTTGCAGGACCTGTTCATAGAGAGCGGTCTTTTCTCCCTCCACCTGGGCCAACAGGTTCTGTAAGACCTCGTTTTCTTTTTTAAGTTTGATTAGTTCTTTCTGGACGTTCAGGCGCAATCGTTCTCCCCCCGGAATCTGACAGGTTCCTGCTTTTTATTATATTAACAAACTTGCCCGTAAAACTCAATTTTAGCTTGGCGCCTCCGAGTTTTTTCAAATTGCGGCTGGATTCTCAATAGTTTTCGCGTTTAGGAAGGAGGTCGCTGGGCTGGGCCAAGGTGGGGGAAAATGGTCTTAAAAGGAACTTTCTTCTTTTAAGGCTCGTTGGTATTCCACCCAGAGCAATTCTTTGTTGATCCCATGGTCGATAAAGTCCCAGGGAAAATTCTCCTCCCAAGTTCGTTCCCGGTAAACATAAAAATCAGGATTCACATCCACGGAGCGGTAGGCCTGCGGCCAGTTTCCCCCGAGAGAGTGGGCAGCCAGTAGGAATCTCCCCACTCGTCGATCGCCGCGGGATAAAAGGGTCTGCAAGTAAGACCATTTGGGTACATCCGCCGCAACAGAAACACCTTTCTCCTGGCGAAGTCCTCTTCGCACCATCTTGATTTTTTCGTTTAAACTGCGAACATCCTCAAAAGGATGCCATTGGAAGGGGGTGCCGGGTTTAGGAACGAAGGAGTTAAGACTGAGCAGAATTTTTTCTGCCCCTTTTCTCCCTCGACTTCTTTCCCGGATATAATGGCGGATCTTCTTGGTCAAATCCACAATCCCTTGGATATCTTTCGCTTTTTCCTCTGGCAGGCCGATCATAAAGTAAAGGCGAAAACTGCGAATTCCCCGATCCGTCAAGACCTCGGCAGCGTGAATGATTTCCTGCTCTGTGAACCCTTTGCGGATCATCCTGCGCATCCTTTCCGATCCGGCTTCTGGGGCCAGGGTAATGGTCTTCTGCCCGCTATCACGAATCAGGTCGGCCAGTTCGGGGGTAAGGGAATCGACTCGCAGGGAAGAAAAGGAAAGGGGTCGCTGGGAATGTAGGACCTCTCTTCCGAGAGAAAGGAGATCGGGGTAATCCGAGATGGCCGCCCCAACCAGCCCGACTTTAGCCCCCGGGCCTGAAGCTCTCAAGGCCATCTCTTGGAGGAGGGGACCATCCCGCACGCGGTGGGGAAAAAAGGTGTAACTGCCGGCGCAAAAACGACACCGCCGGTGGCAACCCCGGCTCAACTCCACTAAAAACATGCCGGAGAGTTCCGTGTTGGGGGTCAGCAGCGAGGAAACCGTCAAGGAGCTATTCAGATTTTTAAGCCAGACCCTCTTCACCCGGGACGGAGCGGTTTTTCTTGGGATCCAAGACTCAATCGTTCCCTCGGGCCGGTAGGTGACGGAATAAAATTGGGGAACGTAAACCCCTTCTATGGTCATCAATTCAGGCCAAAGTTCTTCTTTGGGCTTTCCCTGTACCTTCCCTTCTCGCAAAACCTGTATGAGCGGACCCGCAATGACTTCGGCTTCCCCGATGACAAAAAAATCTACAAAGTCCGCCAGCGGCTCGGGATTCATCAATATCGTCGCTCCCCCCGCCATAACCAGCGGATCAGCTTCTGTTCGTTCCCGGCTGCGCAAAGGAATCCTGGCCAATTCCATCATCTGGAGGAGGTGGGGATAATCATTCTCGTAAGAGATGGAAAAGGCCAGG
>JAOUFX010000802.1 GCA_029857975.1 Deltaproteobacteria bacterium
GTGACGCCAGCTATCAATATTTTCCCTCATGAAGCCAACCCCATCCTCCTCGAGCACCAGAATACCCATTATTTAGTTCGCCCGGCCGGATCCAACCCCGGACATTATCAAGTCTACTCTGTCGAAAGGGTGGTGGGGTTCGTCCATGGAACGGCTAAGGAGAGGTCGTATGTGCCTTTTGAGCTTTTTTCCCCTGACCCCCACTCCTCCCCCGCATACCATATAACTCGCCGGGCATCTCCCGTGCACAACGGCTATGATATTTATTTATCCGTGGCCTACCCTCCCGAAGCCGGCCCTCCGGGATCCGAAACCATCTCGCTTCATCTGCTGTGTACCAACGGCTCTCTGCCGGAAAACCTCAGGGTAGGAGATATCTCCCAACCCACGAGCAATTCTCCCGAGTTCGTGGAATTCAAAAATATTCAAGCTCCGACCAGCAGCCTGATACCGCCATTGGGAACAAACCTTTTATGGCGGCTCCTTTCCCATCTCTCCTTAAATTACCTTTCCCTGGCGCGGGCGGAAAATTTGCAGGCCTTGCTGGAGCTCTATATTTTTCCGGAAAGCCGCGACCGGGCGGCCACTCTGGCCAACCGAAAGCGGATCAAGGGCATTGAAAGCGTGGAGGCCAAAACCTCCGACCGCCTGGTTTCAGGCTTCTTGATGAGGGGGCAGGAGATCAAGCTGAAGATGCGTCAGGACAATTTCTCCAGCCAGGGAGACCTGTTTCTGTTCGGTTGCATTCTGGACCATTTCCTTGGGGGTTATGCCTCCATCAATTCCTACACCAACCTGATGATCCAGGAGGTCATCAAAGGAGATATCTACCAATGGCCGGCCAGGTTGGGGGATCATCCTTTAATTTAAAATTCGAGCTACTGGAAAAGGGGCATGAATTTTCCTTCTTCCAGGTAATGCGGCTCCTCCGTCTCCTCGGTCGCAGTCCGGAAAGAACCGGAGCACAGGAGGAGGAAGAAAAAACCAGGGTTCGTCCCGAGCTTTCCCTGGCTTTCCCTCCTGCCGATGTTGCCAGAATCGAGGAAACGGCCGGGGAAGGATTCGACTATCGGGTCACAGCCACCTTTCTCGGCCTCTACGGCTCATCCTCGCCCCTTCCCACCTTTTACACCGAGGACCTGCTGGAGGAAGCGCAGGGAGATTCTTCGGTAACGAGGGATTTCCTGGACATCATCAATCACCGTCTTTTTTTGCTTTTTTTCCGTTGCTGGACCAAATACCGCCTATTCCTGCAGGTGGCGGAGGAGAACAATCCCAGGGATTTGGAAAGGCTTTTTTGCTTTTTAGGCCTGGGCGAAAAGGAGCTGCGAGAAGGTCTCCCGGAACCTTTTTCCCTTCTCCGTTATATCGGCCTTTTTACCCAATTCCCGCGTTGCGCTTCCGGGCTGGAAACCCTTCTCCAGGACTCCCTGGGAAAGGTTCCTGTAAATCTCCTGCCTTGCCTTATGAGGAGGGTCAAAATCCCGGAAGATCAGAGATTGTCTTTGGGAATAACCGGGAGTCTTCTGGGGCAGGATAGTTTTCTCGGTGAAGAAATCGAAGATCGGATGGGCAAATTTCGCCTGCAGATCGGCCCTCTCGACGTCAAAAAATTTCGCGACCTTCTTCCGGGACGTCCCGCTTATCAAAAGCTGGCCTTCCTGACCAAGTTCTATTTGGTTGAACCTATCGAATATGATATAGAACTTATTCTAACCCCAGGGGAGGTTAAGACCGCCTGCCTGGGCGTTGCCGAGTGGTCGGGGCTGGGCTGGGACACTTGGGTCTTTTCCGGAGAATACCCGGAAGAAGTACAAGCAACCTTCCCTCCGATGGAAGGGTAGTGATTAGGAGGAATGAGAACGGAATAATGGAATAATGTAAAATTGGAATAATGTAAAATCCATCCCCTAAGAGGCTCCTGCAAATGTCATTTATTCGGTCATTCCGGCGGAAGCCGGAATCCAGAAGTATTTGAATCTCGCCTTTGGCGGGAGTGGATTCCGGGTCGCGCTTAGCTTGCCCGGAAAGACGCTTTTATCTTGCTTACGAGCGTTTTGCAAGGAGCTCCTAATAATCCATTCTTCCAACATTCCATTTTTCCATATTTTTTAAAGGATAAGGAGATAAACGAATGATTACCGTCGACATCAAATCACTTTTAAACCTGTTAAACCCTTTTTGCACCCGCTCCCTGGAAGGAGCGGCGGGTCTTTGCGTTTCCCGCAGCCATTATGAAGTCACGGTGGAGCATCTTATGGCCAAACTCCTGGAGGAACCCCAGGCTGACCTATATCTCATCCTCCGCCATTTTGATCTGGACGCCGGCAGGGTGAAAAAAGCGGTTGACCAGACTATCGAGGAGTTGCGGACGGGGAATGCCGGGAAACCTGTTTTCTCCCCCTTGCTGTTGGAATGGTTCCAGGAGGCTTATCTCCTTGCC
>JAOUFX010000053.1 GCA_029857975.1 Deltaproteobacteria bacterium
ACAATATCGCCGATGGGTTAAGTCCCAGGGCCCACCTGAGTTTTTTGTCTCCGCAAAAAGGATTTGAAGTGACTGGAAAAAGCCCAAAGCTTTACTTGGACCCCCAGGGTTTCAACAGATATAATCTGGTAGCGGATGCTTTTTCTTCTTTAGACGCCCAAGGCACCATCAGGACTTATAAAGAATTAAAACTATATTTTCAAGGGGCGTATCGCGAGTTGGGCTATCCAAACCGGGATTTCCAGGAGACTCTTGTCAGGGCCATGGTAGAACTGTTACATGCGCCTATTGTCGAGGGTAAAATATTATTGGAAGAAGAGGAAGAAGGCATCAATTATCGGATGGTAGACGACTATTTGGAAGATCTAAGTGATGCTCAAAAGCATCTCATGCGTATGGGACCGAAAAATGTCCGTAAGATTCAAGCGAAATTGCGGGAAATGGCTTTGGCATTAGGAGTTCCAGAAAATCAAATTCCCCCGGCTCAAGTATACGCTACAAAGAAGAAGTAATTTCGGATCAATTTAGCGTTTTGAAAAGAAGCGCTTAATTTCATTGAAAAGTGAAAATTGCATATTGAAAAATGCAAAATTCTCTGTAAAATCCTGATCATTTTGAAATTTTTAATTTAACTTTTGCATTTTGCATTGAAGTTTAGCCAGTTTTTTCAAAGGGCTACCCTGTTACCCATCTTGTAATACCCCACCCAATGAATCACCCAGGTCTGAAGCCCAGGGTATCCAGGATCAACGACCCGAAATGCCTCTGCTTCGCTCCGGGCGGCCATTCATCCCCGGGCTTAAAAACCCGGGGTTTTCTGGCCGGTTTTATAAATTTTATTCTTAAAATGTCGCTTTTCTTTACATATTTTTTTTATTTCAAATTTAGAAATGAAATAAAGATCTTGCTTTTACTTTACCAAGGTTGGTTGAAATAAATGTCTAATTTACTTACGATTTTACGTTTGTTCAAAAATTTTTAACCGACTCTTTTTTGAGGGTTTTTACCAAAAAAATTTATAATATTAATGGCTTAGAAAAAATAGTTATTAATAAAATTAGCATCCTAATTTGGCATCATTTTTGATTATTATATTATTATTTCTGCTTTTTATTTTAGGTTATTAATCGTTATTGATGATTTTTCATTAAAAATGTTTCTTAATCACAAGAATTATTCGGAATAGAGGATTATAAAATGATGGCTTACGAATTCTATTGGAATGATAACAGAGGAGAAGCCCATTTTATCGGGACATTACCCGAGAGACGAAAAAATCAGGAAAGAATAAACAAGGAATCCATCATGAACTGGGTAAAGATGGTTATGGGCGATAACGGAGAAGTTAATAATATTTATTTCGTCGAGGTAGAAGTTTAAACGATGCGCTCTCCGGTTCAGGGCAAGGGTGGCTCCTGCACGTTTTACGATTGATGGGAAGGTCTTAATCCATTTTTATTCATACGTATGGTGCAGGCCGGAGTCTTTTTCTGCGGTCACAACCTGTGACATTTCGTCCGTCATCTTTACGCCATGGCGGTACTGGAATGGCCACATGCTTTGGGGATGGAAGATGCCTACCCGATCCCCATCGTTCAGGATATGCTTCAGGTCTGGCTTGAGGCCTGGCATGGCACTCAATTCCCCGTTGATGAAGGTAATCCCGCGCTCGCCATCATGAATTTCCAGGCGTTGCAGTAGATCCGCCATGGTGCTTCCTTGAGGAAGACTCATTTGTAAGTTGGCGAAGCTCCCCTGATCGGCTTCCTTTCCGTAGCGGGCCAGAGGACCGTATAACCAGACTTCTACTGAGATGTCAGACATTTTACCCTCCTCCAATTGGGGGAAAAATGCCCACCTCGTCCTCAGGTTGTAAAGGCCAATCCAGGGGACGGGTGCGCCCGTTGACAAAAGTTACCTTCACCTCTTCCCGGGGCAAATTCAACTGACGCACCAGGTCAGCGATCGTGGTCCCATCGGGTACCTCCAAAGATAAAGGGGCTCCTGTCATCCCGCCGACGATATGGCGTCCCAGAGCAGCAAAAAGTTTCACGTGGATGTGCATCATCTCCTCAGGGGGAAGGTTCGGCCAAAATGCGGACAGGACGACTTTTACCTGTCCGCACTGGCCATTTTTTTCCGGCTGAATTCAACAGAGCAGCGGGACCATTTCCCATGCTCTACAATTCACCATAAACGGAGTCCAGCACTTTGTCGGGCACGTCAAAGACTTGGTTATGAGGCGGAAGGGGTTCGAACTTCATGAATTCGGGCACCCGGTCTTCTTCCTTGCCGATACCGGCCGCCTCATTGAAGGCCCGCTCCTTGCGCAGGATCTCTCCCCCAATCTTGGCCGCATCCTCTGATTTCCAGTTGGTCCCCAAGACGCCGTTGCACTCCTCCATCATTCCTTCGAAGCCGCTGGCAATGTCCAGAATAGCAAAAGCGATAAATAGGCAGTGGCCGGTGGAGTCAATAAAGGCAGTGGTGGCCTGGAAGCCCCGGCTGAGAGCAGCCTTGCCTTCGGGGCTGAGAGGGTCTACTTTGCCACCCACGCTGAGGATCTCGGGAGCGATGGTGTAGCCGGCGGTGTGGTCGGCGCCCATGGTGGTGGTCGCATAGGTAATGCCAATCCCTTTGACAGCGCGCGGTTCGTACGCGGGCATGCTCTGCCTTTTCACCGTGGGTACACGGGTCATGCCAAAGGCCCTCCCTGTAAAGGCAGTGCCACCCCCAAGGATGCGGCCCATGGGTGTGCCCTTGCCCATTGCATGAACCAGTTCGATGGCTTTCTTGCCGTCACCAAACGGGATCACACCGGCTTCCATGGCCACAGCCAGGGTGGTACCGGCCTCAATGGTGTCCAGACCATAGGCGTTGCACAGGCGAACCATTTCCGCTACATCGTCCAGGCTGTCAATGCCGCAGTTAGCACCCAGAGCCCAGTCTGATTCATATTCCACGCAAGAGGCATGCTCCGTGCCGTCGGTTTTGTACCAGGTGTTTGAACACTGAATGATGCATCCGGGGCTGCAGGCATGGTTATATACTTCTTTGCCCACACGGTTTTTGACTCCCTCGAAGATGGCTTCACCGGCGATTTTGGCTGCACCCTCAAAACGGCCGCTGGAAAAATTGCGGGTGGGTAGACCGCCAGCCTCATTTAAGATGTTGATGAGGATGGCTGTGCCGTAGGTATTCAGGCCCCCTTTGGGCTTGGTAATGGCGTGTTCGCGCAAGGCATCCGCTAATTTCTTAGCACCCTGGTCAAACAGCCCCTTGTTAGCGATGGTTACGCCGGGAGCCCCTTTACTGTCTAATACGACGAACTTGAGCCCTTTACTGGCCATAACTGCGCCCAAACCGCCGCGCCCGGAATACCGGCTGGGGCGTTTGCCGAGGTCATTGAACGCAATCCCCGAGTTGCCATATCCGTATTCACCGGCCACGCCGCAACCGGCAATGGCCGCCCTCGCCCCAAACTTTTCGTATACTTTGGGGAAGACTTCGTACAGATCCTTTCCGGCGTAGGCGTCGGCGGGCAGGAATTCAACCTTGGGTTGATTGGCTTTATCGTCCCACATGAGATGAGCGGTCCAATATTTGCCTTTCTCCTTTGGCTGTCCTTCCACGATCAGGGCTTTGATTGCGAAATTCGCCAGAGATGATGCCCAAGATGAGCCGGCGTTGGATTCTTTGATGCCGCCGGTGAGCCAGGACTTGGCCCCAGCCGAAACGCGGCCCGACGTGGCCGCCGCCGTTCCGGTCACGATGCCAGGGGCAAAGACGAGTTTGTTGTTAGGGCCAAGGGGATGACAGAGCGGGGGAACTTCATCGTGGACAATGGTAGAGGTCGCACCTCGTCCCCCCAGATTCTTGTAGGCTTCCGGAACTTCGCTAAGGCGATAAGTCCGATCATTCATGTTCAGTCGCAGAATCCACATGTTCTTACCTCCTCTCCTTGAAAGTTGCCAGGGCCAATCCCCGGAGTTTATTCACTGTCCCCCATGTCGACCTGAACTTTGTCTTGGTTTTCCTCCTTTTTCGTTTTTTGAAAGAATGGCCGCTGAATTCCTTATCCAAGCCAATACCCTCTTGGAAAGTATAGCGTAAGAGTCACAGGGTTGAAGTTAAAAAGTTAATTTAAGTATATTCAATTGCCGCAAGAGAATCAACAGGGTAAAAGGGGCTTGCACGAAGGGAAAGTTTTTTATTACCCCTGACCCCTCTCCGTTGCTCCCAAGAGTGGCTTTTTGACGTGATCTTGTAAAAATTGCAATGTTTTTTCCCAGGCGATTTGCCCCTTTTCCTCATCGCGGAAATTAAAAACATGGCCGGCTCCGGGAAGGGTCAAGAGTTCACAGTTTTTCCCCGCCGAACGCATCTTGGCACAAAGACGCTGTACTTGCTCCAGGGGCGCAGTGCGGTCCTTTTCACCATGAATCAACAAAACCGGCGACTGGATACATGCCGCTTGGTGGATGGGCGAGGCTGCCCGGAGCATATTCAGAGCTTCCTCCCAGGTGGAGGCTTCCAGTTCTTTCATGAAATGCCTGCGTATTCCGCGATAAAGGAGAGATTTGGGGAAGGGATACCTGCTGATGTCGAGCCATTCCTCAAAATCCGCCAGCGGATAATATGCGACCACCGCCCGGACACCCTTTTCCTGGGCAGCGATAAGCAGGGAAAGCATTCCCCCTTTGCTGAATCCCAAGAGTCCAATTCGTTGCGGATTCACCCGCGGATGCTGCCGCAAGTGCTCCCAAGCAACGGTTATCTCCTCCGGAGATTTCCAGGGAAAAAGGGGATTTTTCTTGGATAAATTTCCCCGGCGTTGGTAGTGGACCGCCGCAGCGAAATATCCGGCCCGGGCCAGGGTAAAACAAATTCCTTCCATGTCCTCAGCCAGTCCCCCGGCATCGGGGTGAACCAGAACGGCAGGCAGAGGCTCTTTCTGATCGGGATAATGGGCCAGCCAGTGTACCCTGACTTGCCCCCGGTCGAAAAATTCATTTTCCCGGCCAATTCCGGGGTAGGGCTGAAGCGGGTGCAAGAGCAAGTAATCCATTGGCCGACAGCCGATGAAAACAAGGAGGGAGAAGCACAGGAGTAATAGGATTTTTTGGGATAAACTCATAGCCTATTGAACTCCCGGTCCTTTACTACGCCCCCCCCTTTCTCTACCTCCAGGGTAAAGCTTGGTCGTGCTGGGAAGGGAGAGAGGAGCGAAATGAAAATTCATTCTAAATGCGTCCACTCAATTTCAGGTACGGCTTCGAAACTGGGAAAGCCGGCTGGCGACGACCTGGGCCAGGTTGGCCATGATCTTAACGCCGATCCTCGGCTCTTTATGGATGAGATAATAAAAATCCGGGCTCTTGATGACCAGGAGTTTAGAAGGAGCCAGGGTCACTGCGGAAGCGGTGTAACGATTGGGTGGAACCAGAAAAGACCAGCCGACGATTTTCCAGGGAGTGTGAATGTCATACGCCTCTCCCCTCTGGAGCCTCAGGGAAACGGCCCCTTCTTCCAGAATGAATAGTCGGTCTGCTTTCTCTCCTTCCACACACAAAGTCGTTCCCCCCGGCAAGGTTTCTTCCTGAAAGAACTGAGCGACGATTCGCAGTTCCCAATCCGATAAACCCTGAAGAATATCCACGTTGCGGAGTCGATCGATATTGATGATTTCCCTTCCGCCCGCACACAACTCCTTTTCCAAATCCTGCAGAAATTTTTCTAACAAGTCTAACCGTTTTTTCAGAAACTCCCGAAATTCCTTTTTGGGGGTATAGGCGATTTCCATGCGCAGGCCAGAAAGGTAACTGGCCAGGACTTCCCGGAGTATTTCGGCTTTTTCATCGTCCAGGTCAATCCGGACCATGGCTCACTCCTTTATTTTATATTGGCCCCAAAAATAAGGCCTGAATCGAATAGGGATTTGCTCTTACTGTCACTCCGCCCTCTGCGGGTTGGGGGAACAGTTTAGCCCTTGGAAAAATTGGCCAAACTTCACTGCCCAATGCAAAAATTAAATTGAAAATTCTAAAGTGATCAAAGATTTTTAGAGAAATCTGCATTGGCCATTTGGCCATTTTTACTTTTCAATGAAATTTGGCGGTCCTTTTCCAAAACGCTACCTTGATACGATCTTACCTATTTCAGTTTTGAAAAGTCAAACGTTTGGCTACCCAGGCTTCCTTTGAAGGGGGATACATCTTTTTGCAATTGAATCGCCTTTTGAATTTCGTCATTGCCCCGGGTATCTCCGAGCAGAATCGCTCCCACGATCACCTTATCCTTCAAGACCAATTTCCGGTAAGTCCTTCTGGCTTCATCTTTCATAACGATCGCTTCCATCTTTCCTTCGGGGTCAATCTCTCCTGCAGCCATCAAATCAATCCCCACAACTTTGAGGGTGTTGGCAGGTACCGTCCCCTGGTACCGCAGCTCTTGCCCTGCCATATTGGACCCGGCGACTCTTCCCTGCTCCATGGATGCCGGCCAGATCCCATAATATCTCCCTCTATGTTCTACGAGATCCCCGGCAGCGAAAATCCCTTCCAGCCCAGTTCTCATCCCGTCATCTACTTTGACCCCTTTGTCAACTTGTAGGTCCAAAGATTTTTTTAAGGCCACTTCTGGCCTGACCCCCGCGGAAATTAGCACCATTTCCGTTTTTAACCTCTCCCCTCCTTCCAGGCAGACCCAAAAGCCATTTTTTTCGGGAATGATTTCTTGGATCTTGGCCCCCAGGAAAAAGCGAAAACCCATTTCCTCCATCTGGCTTTTGAGCAGGGCAGCTCCGGCAACATCCATCTGCCGCGGAAGAAGCCTTGGAAAAAACTCGACCACGGAAACTTCCAATCCCACCTGGCGCAAGCCGTTTCCTGCCTCCAGGCCGAGCAATCCGCCGCCGATCACAACCGCTTTTTGGCATTGTTGAGCTCTCCGGCGAATGCGCTCGGCGTCCTCAATCGTCCGCAGCGTATAAACCCCTGGGGATTGTGACCCCGGAATGGGGGGGAGGAAACTGTTTCCGCCGCAGGCCAGCAGGAGCTTGTCATAGGAAAATCTCCTTCCGCTCTTGGCGACAACCGCTTTTTGCGGGGCTTCGACCTCAACAATCTCGGTGGCTAAATGGAGTTCTATCCGGTTTTGGTCATACCATTTCTCATTGTGGATCGTAAAATCTTTCACTTGCTTCCGCCCGGCTAAATACTCCGGTAGCGCCGGCACATAATAAAAATAATATTTTTCCCTGGAAAACATCAAAATATTTCCCTGAGAATCGATTTTCCGGATGCTTTCTGCCGCCGAGTTGCCCGCCACCCCATTCCCGATAATCAGATAGGTCGTCATTTTTTTCTCCTGGGTTGATTGATGTTTTTTATTATACAACAATGATGATCTCGTAAAAAGTCAAAATTGGGAGGGCAAAGTAAAAAGCTCCAGATGCAAGGCGCTCAAAACCTGAGGAGAGAGGCGTACTTACAAGGTACGCCGCAACGACGAAGGTGAAGCGCAACGCCGCAGATGGACTTTTTACGAAGCCATCAACAATCATTCCAACGTAACACTGATTTAGAAGCTTGGCCAGGGGGAGATCTGAGGAAATTGGAAATTGACTTGACAGATTTTCACACCCCTCCTAATATTTTTTTAAGACAGCTATGACACCAAAACTCAATTTCATTACCTCCTTTTGGCTTTTCCTTTTCTTCCTTCTTCCCGGTATTTCCCGGGGGGAGAATACGGCGGATCCAATTGGGCAAGGATTTTCCGGAGAAGTGTTAGAATATAAGGTTGGATTCTGGATATTTTTTCCAGTCGGAGGAGGAATGGCCGATTTTCGTAATTTGGGAAACGGCAAATACATGGTTTTCCACGAGGGGAAAGCCGATGGCTTAATGGGATGGTTAACCCGTTATCGGCGGGAAGTTTATCGGTCCATGATGGGCACGATCAATAACGGCCAGAGGCTTATTCCCCTTCGTTTTGAGGAAAATTCCATCATCGGGAAATGGTTCCGCAAAAAAACCACGGTGTACGATTATGCCGCCCGTAAGGTATCAATTGAGATTGAAAAAGAAGGAGAGAAAAACCGCGAAGAGCTGGAAATTCCCCTCGGGATCGTCTACGATGACCCAGTAACCGCCTTTTATAATTTCCGTTTTGGGGTGTATGGCAAAGTAGAACCAGGAAAAGAATTTATTTTAAGGACTTTGCCCAGGAAAGGGGAAGAGACGATCCGTTTGCGCGTGGCTTCAAAAGAGGAAACCGCAATCAAACGCGCGGAGGAAACCGATAAATCGGGGAAAGAATTCTTCGTTCGGATTCTTTTAAATAGAGAAATGTGGGGCCGGAAAAAGGGGGAGTTGGAAATCTGGTTTAACCGAGAACTCGTCCCGATCTCAGGGGTGGTCAAAGATATTCGCTTCTTCGGCGATGTTAAGGGCAAACTTACTTATCGCGGCTTGATGAACTTTTCGGAAAGGCCCGCTCCCCCCTCGGGAAAGTAGGGGACGGAAGGGAAATAAGAGATTCTGGTTTAATGGAAAGTTTCTCAAAGATGCGCTTCTCCAGCGCCAGACTTTTTTTCTCCAAAGCTTCCAACCAGGAAAGGGCTGCAGGGTTTTTTCCGTATCGTTCTTTGAGGTCCTGGAAACGTTCCTTTAGAGAGACCACGGACGTGTGTTGAACGCGTTTATCGGCATAATGCACCATCGCCGCTTCGGTGATCTGATTGGGGGGAGTTCCATCATCCAAAACTACATGTTGGCGGACGATTTCAGCTACCTCGGGATACCCTAAACGCTTGAGCAAGATAGCCCCGGCTTGCGAATGGTTTTCCCCTGTATGTATCCCTTCCATCTTAGCAATGTCGTGCAGGAGGGAACCGGCTTCTACCACCGCTTGATCCAACTTTTCTCCCTGATGATTGAGTTCCTGGCAGAGGTGCAGGGCCACCCGATGGACCACACGACTGTGCTGGATGATATGTTCAGGAACCTTATAGGCCTGCAAGAGAGCGCAACATTCTTTCAGCGTTGGAACCATTTTACCTCCGTAATGAATATACCATTTCTCTTTCTTTCCTGGCAATTGCCGATTGATCTGACCTCAATGAATTTTCTTCTCCTACCCATCTCCTGGTTGAGATTCTTTCCAAGATCGTAATAGGATGGAAAGGGATCAGGGGTCAGCGGATCTCTGAATTCGGAATGATCAATTACCTTTTTCCGATGGGCGAGCAATTTTCTGCGATCCAAGTGCTACATTTCGCATTAGATTAGATCGTTTGACTTTTCCCTATAATTTTGATAGATTAAATATAAAAGTTTGTTCCATGGACATTGGCCGCAGCTCACAGAACTCCAAGAGGAATTACCTCCCTCACCTCCCCTTCCCTGAAGGCAAGGCATTATTTTCTGTGCCCTCTGTGGCCTCTGTGGTAAAGAGATCTATTCATCCGTGAAAGAGGTGCGCATGAAGGTACAAATCGAAACCATCAGCCCATATGAAAAAAAAATCTTCTTCGAAATCCCCAGCAACACTGTTGCCGAAGAACTGGAGTCTACCTACCGGACATTAAACCAGAATGTAAAAATCAAAGGATTTCGTCCTGGGAAGGTCCCCCGGTCTATCCTTAGCCGCTATTATAAGACTAAAATTGAGGAAGAGGTTGCTTCCAAGCTGATCATAGATTCTTTCAGGAAAGCGGTGGCCGAACATCACCTTTTGCCCGTTGCCGAACCCACAGTCCTTGACCGGGTCTTTGAGGAAGGAAAGGATTTTACTTATACCGTTACGGTTGAAGTGAAACCTGAAGTCACGGTCGATAGGTACTTGGGGTTGGAAGTAGAGATGCCCGTAGTCAGCGTTTCTGATGAGGAAGTCGAAGCCCAACTCAAAATTGTTCAGGACTCCCATGCCCAACTGAAACCCCTGGATGTACCTCGCCCCATCCAGGAGAAAGACTTTGTCATCCTCGATTTTGAGGGCAGCCTGTCGGGAAAGCCCTTAGAGGGATGGAAGGTCAACAACCATCTCGTGGAAGCTGCTTCCAAAACGTTGGTCGGAGATTTAGACCTGCAGTTAATCGGCCTTTCCCAAAACGAGGAGAAA
>JAOUFX010000803.1 GCA_029857975.1 Deltaproteobacteria bacterium
ACAGAAAAAAATCGAAGTAAACCAGGGCGGTCTATTGGGGAAAACCTTATTCGTTCCCGAGCTCGGCGATAAGACGGACGAGATGATCGTGGCCAACGCCATCGTAACTGTCTACGTTCCTTAAATGAGGGGTCGAGGGTTCAAGGATACAAGTGATTTTTTTAAGGGGCCTGATTCTTGCGTAAGAAAAAAGTAAACATCATTTTTCAGCCTTGCGGTAAGCGGGGCCAGGTGGAGAGAGGCAAGACCATTCTGGAAGCGGCCCAGGAACTGGGCATAGCCATCGAGTCGATTTGTGGAGGAAAACACACTTGCGGGAAGTGTAAGGTCCGGGTAGAAAAAGGAAGGCTTTGTCCTTGGCGACCCGAAGAAAGCAAATTCATCCGGGAGGAAGAACAAAAACAGGGATACCGTTTAGCTTGCTTAACCAAACTGTCCGGAGATACTCTGATCTCCATTCCCGACGAGACCGGGAGGCACCAGCAAGTCATCCGCAAAGAAGCCGGAGAGATTTCGGTAGAGCTAAACCCGGCGATAAAAGCCTACTACGTTGAGCTTTTGCCCCCCAGTTTGCTGGAGCCCCTGGGTGATTTTGAGCGCTTAAGTCGTGCCCTGGCCAATTCATATAGGTTAAAGAATCTTAAAATAGACTACCCTACCCTCCAGAACCTTCCTCAAAGGCTGCGCTCTGCGAGGTGGAAAGTTACTGTCTTTGTCTGGATGGACCGGGAAATAATCGACCTTCAAACTGGGAGAGTCGAAGACTTTTACGGTGGAGCCCTGGACATAGGCACAACCACCGTAGCCATTTATTTATGCAACTTAAAGAATGGGCAGGTGGTTGCTACTGGCTCGATGATGAATCCCCAGGTGCCCTATGGGGAAGATGTCATGTCCCGCATCAGTTATTTGATGATGAATCCTGAAGTAGGCTTGCAACTCATGCAGGGGCGGATCATCGAAGGCCTGAACAGCCTCATCCAGTCTACTGTTGAATCGGTCCAGTTATCCCCTCTCGATATTCTGGAAATGACCGTGGTGGGTAACACAGCCATGCATCATATTTTTTTGGGGATTGACCCGCAACCTTTAGGCCTCTCCCCTTTCTCCCCTTCCATTCACCGGTCCCTGGACATTAAAGCGAGGGACCTGGGTTTAAAGGTTCACCCTGCAGCCAACGTCCATGTCTTACCCATCGAGGCGGGTTTTGTGGGCGCGGACAATGTGGGAGTCTTAATTGCGGAGGCTCCTTATCAAAAAGAAGAAATGTCTTTGGTTATTGACATTGGAACCAATGGAGAGTTGATTCTGGGAAATAAACAAAGGCTTCTTTCTTGCTCCTGTGCCACTGGTCCTGCTTTTGAAGGGGCTCATCTTCGGTTTGGCATGAGGGCAGCTCCCGGAGCCATCGAGCGAGTGCGTCTATCTTTCACTAATTGGGAGGTGAACTATAAGGTAATCGGCCAGGAAAAATGGAAAGATGAGTGTATGGCTGAAGAAATTCAGGCCCGGGGCATTTGTGGCTCTGGAATCATCGAAGCGGTAGCCGAAATGTTTAAGGCCGGCGTGTTGGAAAAAAACGGAAGGATCAACGGAAATTTATCCTCTCCTCGGCTGCGTAAGAATGAAAATGGTTATGAATTTGTCATCGCCTGGGCAAAGGAAACGGCCACCGGCCAAGATATTACCATATCCACCTCGGATGTTCGCGCCGTGCAGCTTGGCAAGGGAGCCCTCTATTCCGGTGCCAAGATAATGATGAAAACTTTGGGAGTGGAACGACTGGACAGAGTGATTCTGGCCGGAGGCTTCGGCAGTTACATTGATCCTGAACGGGCTATGGTTTTGGGAATGTTCCCGGACTGCGATTTAAAAAATGTATTCTCCGTAGGGAATGCCGCCGGAGACGGCGCCCGTATGGCCCTCCTCAACCGGGAAAAACGACTCGAAGCAGAACGCATGGCCCGGCAGGTTGAATACATCGAGCTTACCACCTATCCAGATTTTACGGAAGAATTCGTCAACGCCATGTCCATCCCGCACATGAAAGATGATTTTCCTCACTTGCAAGATATTTTAAAATCAAGAGGGTTTCCTCCTCAATAATCCAGGCAAGAAATCTTCCTTTATATTTCTCTAATATTTTCGAGCTCAGGGAGGCAAAGGCAAGAAACTCCTTGACACCCTTCGAAGATGTATAGAAAATACCATCATGGCTTATAACTTGAGTCGGTCCGAGATTTTAGGCGGTGAACGCCATTAAAAACAGAATCGGTTATTTTTTTCTGAATAAAAATTTCCTTTGACAGGTTGCTTTAAGAGGAAGGAGGATTATAAGGAATGGCCATTACTATCGTAAAAGACTTTTGCAAGGGGTGCGGGTTTTGCATCGCCTATTGCCCTAAAAAAGTCTATGATCTTTCCGATGAAATGAATAAAA
>JAOUFX010000804.1 GCA_029857975.1 Deltaproteobacteria bacterium
TTTGGCGGGGTAGCGGGCATCATGGTCTACATCAGTCTGGATGAACTGCTGCCAACCAGTCGGGCTTATGGCAAGGGACACGAAAGCGTTTTCGGTCTCATTGGCGGCATGGGCATCATGGCCTTGGGTCTGCTGTTGATGAAATAACAGAAGAGCAAACGGCCAACATGTGCATGCACACGGACGGGGAACACTGCGCCGCTTTGCTCTGCAGTGTTCCCGCCGGTGATGCTGGCGTTATACTCACTTTCAATCGAAAATCCTCACTCTTTAGCGCTGAGTAATTCCCACTCTTTGTAGGTGTACTCCTCAAAAAGAAAACCCTTATTCAAATGCCAATGAGCAAGGCAGGGTCAGTAATGGCTCTGCCTTTTTTTATGATCAGGCTTCCCCCTGTTGCCTGTTGACATCCTCCCCCATTCTGTTAATATCCCCTCAGAACTTAGCTCTCCAATAACCTTGCTCGGGAGGAAGGCATGGGAAGGAGATTTTGAAACTCCACTTTTTTTAGGAGAAGAGTGGGGTTTTTAATTAAATTTCATATGGGGCCAGTGAAGTAAAACCTATTGATTAAGCGGAAACATAAGAGGTCATCGGATGGAAGATTATTTGAAAAGACTTTATGCAAGACACAAAAGAGGGGCATGGGTTCGTTCCGGGGCCAGTCTGGCCATGTGGTTTTTTGCTTTAATCTCCTTTTTCCAAGGAATTATCCAACCCTATCATTTCATAGGGGTTACTGCTTCTGTTTTGCTCTTGGTCCTTATGAATCCGCCAACCCTCTGGGCCCTTAAAAAAACAACAAACACGGGTTGGTATTCATTTTTTTCGCTTTTGATAAATGTGCTTGAAATCATTGGATACACAGCCATCATATATTTCTTGGGAGGAATTGAGGCCCTTTATCTTATTCCCATATACATCATCTTAATAAGCTACGTGGGGATAGTTTCCTCCCGGAGATTACCTTTTATCATAGCCGGCATTTGTTCGCTTTGCTTAACCGGTATGCTGGTTTTGGTACACCTGGGCTTTCTCCCCCAAATGAACGTTATCTCAGGTTTTTATATCCCCTGGGAAAATCAACTGACTAATCTTTTCGTTATCGTGGGGTTTCTTTTTGTGTCGGCATTTATATCTTCTTACATTGCTGCTATTAACAGGAGAAATAGAGAAAAGCTTCGTGAACAAAATGTCAAGCTGCAGGAAACCGCCGATGAACTATTGATCGAGATCGAAAGACGCAAGCGCGAAATAGAAGACCGCAAGCGGGCGGAGGAGGAGAAGAGAAGCCTGGAGGAGCGTCTGCAACGGTCGGAGAAGATGGAAGCTCTCGGGCAACTGGCGGGGGGAGTGGCTCATGATCTCAACAATGTTCTGGGCATTGTCGTGGGGTATGCGGAACTGGGCCTGATGGAAGTGGATGAGTCAAGCTCGATCAAACCTCATCTCGTGAACATTATGAAAGGGGGCCAGAGGGCTGCCGCGATTGTAGATGATCTGCTGACCCTGGCCAGAAGAGGCGTCTCCGGCAGAAGCATTCTGAATCTGAACAAGATCATTGCCGATTGTCAACAGTTGCCGGAGTTTGGCCAATTATCCTTTCACCATCCCTCTGTAAAGGTTAAAACGGATCTTGACCCGGACCTGCTGAATATCTCCGGTTCTTCCGTACATCTCGGCAAGAGCTTATTCAATCTGGTGTCGAATGCGTGTGAGGCTATGTCCAAGGGCGGCATTGTGACCATAAAGACGGCCAATCAGTATCTGGATAAGCCGATTCAGGGATATGATAATATCAGATCAGGCGACTATGTTGTTCTTTCCGTATCCGATACGGGGGAAGGCATATCAGCTAATGATATGAAGCGCATCTTCGAGCCGTTTTATACGAAGAAGGTCATGGGGAGAAGCGGAACGGGATTGGGGTTGGCGGTGGTTTGGGGTACGGTGAAGGATCACAGCGGATACATCGATGTTTGGAGTGAAGAAGGAAAAGGGAGTATCTTTACCCTATATTTTCCAATAACGAGGGAAGAGATCTCCGCTGAAGCTGTAGCCATAGCCATTTCTAAGTATATGGGGAAAGGTGAATCCATTCTGGTGGTGGATGATGTCAAGGAGCAATGCGACCTGGCGACCAAGATTCTCATGACGCTGAATTATAATATATGGAGCGTTTCCAGTGGTGAAGAGGCGGTGGCGTACCTGAAGAAGCATACGGTTGATCTCATGGTTCTGGACATGATCATGGACCCCGGCATGGATCGGCTGGAGACCTACCGGAACATCCTGGCGATCCATCCGAAACAGAAGGCGATTATCGTCAGCGGCTTTTCGCAGTCGGATCGGGTGCATGCCGCCCAGTCCTTGGGAGCGGGCGCCTATGTGAGAAAGCCCTATATCAAAGAGACACTGGGGCTGGCCGTGAGGAAAGAG
>JAOUFX010000054.1 GCA_029857975.1 Deltaproteobacteria bacterium
CACGGCTCCGGCAACGTGCGGCCGGTAACCGGCGCGTTTCATAAGGGGGATGGTGTAAGCTCCGGTGGCCACGACGTTGGCCGCTGAACTTCCGGTCACGGAACCCATGATTCCACTGGCGACAACGGCGATTTTAGCCGGCCCACCCGCAGTTCTGCCGGCAATGGCCAGGGCAAGGTTCTGAATGGCTTTTCCTGCTCCGGAAACATGGAGAAAGGAAGCAAAAATTACGAAGGGAAAAACAAAGGTGGCGTAGGTATTGGTTACCACGCCATAAATCGCACTCGTTCCGCAAGAGATAAATTCGATCGTTCGTATTAAAGCAAAGCCCTTGTGGGCCAGGAGGCCTGGTAAATATCTTCCATACAAAGCATAGAGGATAAATACAACCCCCAGGATCGAGAGAATATTCCCCAGCACCCTCCGAGCGACTTCGAAAACCAATAGGATTAAAACGGCGCCAACGAGAATATCCAGTTGCGTGGGATTCCCGATGCGATAGGAGTAAGTCGGCCATTCTATGATCCAATACCCAACCGCCATTATTGATATCGCGGAGAAAAAAAGATCTAAAGATGAAGGACGATCTCGGGGGGATCTTTTAAAAGCTGGGTACAAAAGAAAGCATAGAGAAAGCGTGCATCCTAAGTAAATCCCCAAGTGTGTTTCCAGGGAAAAAAGCCCAAAGCCGGCAGTATAGATGTAGAAAAGGGAAAAAAGGGCACCCATCAAACCCATAATCCAGGCTGGCCACTTGGCTAACGATCGGACCGCGCTGTCGCCTTCAATCTTTCCGAACATCTTTCCCTCCATCCTTTGTCGCGGTCTTCCATAAGAAGAAGCTCCTCCCGGTTTCCATCTCCGGGAGGAGCTGTTTCCGGTAGGCGCAGGTTTATTGGGGGATAATCTCCGGGGGAATTTTCAGTCCTTTCTCTTTCCAAAATTGTAACGCGCCGGCATGAAGGGGGATCCCCAATCCCTTGATCCCATCCAGGTCCGGTTTGAGGGGCGCCCATTGTTTGTGAACACGGACGAGGTATTCCTTGCTCTTGGGATCAAAGGCGACTTTCAGAATTTTATAGACCCATTCCGGTTCAAGCTTCTTGTGGGCCTGCATGTAGACGCTGAAGCTGACACACGGGTATTCTTTCTTCCATGTTTTGTATGTCCCCCCAGGCATTACGGCCCGCGTGAAATAGGGATATTTAGCCATGATTTGTTTGGCTTCATCATCGTTGATGGGAATGAGAAAAATCTTGTGGGTGGCTTCCAAGGTGACCACATTGGCCATGGGCGCACTGCTCTGGGTGAGGGCGTCCACATTGCCATCCCCCAGGGCTCTACCGGCTTCTCCAAAACCTAAATGTTCTACTTTGATCTTGTCCCACAGGCCAAGAGCCCGAAGGATGTTCTCGGAATTGACCGCGGACCCGCTCCCTGCTTCCCCTACGGAAACCCTCTTTCCAACCAGGTCCTTCAGGGTTTTAATTCCGCTCTTTTCCAGGGTAACGAAATGATGCCAGCTCGAGTAAACGCCGCAGAGCATGCCAAAATCATGAAAAGGTCCTTCTTTCTGGAATGGACCCAGGCCGTTCCAATTTTGGTAGGAAGTGAGGCCGTGGGTGAGGCATAATTCAATCGCCCCCTGGCGCAAACGCCGATTGTTCTCCAAGGATCCGGCACAGGCCTGGGAGGTTACATTGAGTCCTTTAATCTCTTTGGTCAAAAGGACCGACATTCCTCCCACCATCGTAAACCAAGTCCCCCCCGGTCCTCCTGAACCAAAACTGATGAATTTATCGGCGGCGAATCCCGCTCCCAGACCAGTCAACAGAGCCAAAGAAAGAATTAAAACAGCAATGAACATTTTTTTGATTATCTTCATGACGGCTTCTCCTTTCTTTTCGAAAGTCCTAATTTATCCGGAGCCAATACAATAAAAAGATCACCTCCTTTCCTGGCAGTCTTCTCCTCCCCTCCAGTAGAGACTGGGTCGAAAGCCGGGCGGGAGGGCATGAATGAGGAAGCATCTTCTCATACTTGGCAAAGCTCGATCAGGATGCCGTCGGTGCTCTCGGGATGAAAAAAGGCGACCCGCCCGTGGGCGCCGGGGCGGGGAGAGCCCTCGACCAGCTTGGCTCCGTTTTTCTGGAAATCCCGAATACTCGCCTCGAGGTCATCCACTTCAAAACAGAGATGGTTGATAACCCCTTTTTGCGATCGCACCACTTTATGGAAAGGATCCCATCCCTTGTCCGGGCTGAAGTGCAGAAATTCGATCAGGGTGTCCCCGATGGGGAAAAACGCGATTTTCATCCCGTCTTCTTTTTTCTCCATGACCTCGCTGCAGGTGAGCCCGAAAGCCTTAAACTTTTCAACGGCCCGATCAAAATCCTCCACAATGATTCCAATGTGCCGCATTTTTCTCATCATGACCCTTTTCCTCCTTCTTGGACAAGAAGATCCGCAATTTCGCAAAAATCCCGGATCTTTTCTAACCCCATGATCCGCTCCTCAATCTCCTCTACCCTCTTCTTGGAAAAGATGCTGCCGGCCAGGGTTTGATACTTCTCCCGCAGTTCTTCCCACGGCAGTGGGTCGAGACCATCCCCGTGCGGCCGTTCCAGCAGCTTTTCAAACTTCTGGCCGTTTTTCGTCTGAATCACGGCCCGAGCCGGAAATTTTTCCGGCAAGAGTTTATCCAGTTCCGGGTCGTGATGGCAGTAGATCTTCGGAATGAGATCCCGGAGCTGCGGGGCGCGCAGCCACGCCTCTGTATGCTCGTCGATAAACGTTCTCCTCTTCAGAATGGCCATGGCCGCACCAAAATACATGCTGTGCATTGCCTCGACCACGTTCTGAGGGGCCCTTTTTTCTTTCTCCGGTTCGACTACGAGCCGGAAGGCGTTGCCGATCATATAGATGTCAACCCTCTGGATATCCTCCGGCTTCAGGTCATTCTGACGAACAATGACTAAAACCGCATCCAGCGCCGGGTGCTCGTGCCGGCAGGCTGTGTGGATTTTGATGCCGGTGCGAATGATCTGGTAGAATTTTCCGAGGTCTTTAAGGATGAGCTCGGGATGGGTGTTTTGTGAATACGATTCTAAAAAGCCGTACTGCCCTTCGAAAATATCCGTAGGAGCATTGAATCCCTGCCGGGCCAGCTGGGCGGCGAGGATCCCGCTGTGGGCAGCCCACCCGGAATGGAAAGCTTTGGTCCAGGACCCGGCCACGATGTAGCGGAAAGATCCTGATGCCTGGCTTCCGGCGATGCCCAGGGCATCGATCATCTGCTGCCGCTCCAGGTGGAGAAGCTTGGAAGCCACCACGGTGGCGGCAAAACAGCCGCAGGTCGAGGAGGGGTGAAACCCCCGCCGGTAGTGTTCCGCGTAGTTGATGGCCTGCCCCAGCCGGATGATCGTCTCATATCCGAGAACGGCGGCCGTGATCAGCTTTTGTCCTTCGATGTGGTATTTTTCCCCGAGAGCCATAATCACGGGCCAGATGCAGGCTCCGGGGTGGAGGGAAGAGGAATTCTCCACATCGTCCAGTTCATTGGGCTTGACCAAGGTTCCATTGCCCAAGGCCGCATACTGCGGCGGACATTTCCAAGGTATGCCGATCAGGGAGCAGTCGCCCGGCAAATCCAAACCCCTGATAAAATTTAACATCGCCCGGCTGGAATCGGCCAGCAACCCGTAAGCGGCGTTGCCCGTGAAATCGAGAAACAGTCTTTTGGCTTTGGCGGTGACTGCCGGAGGGAGGTTTCCATACCGATGACCCACACAGAAATCGACATATTCACTCGTGATGCCCATCCGCGAATACCCCTTGCCTTCCGGAGCAAATCTACCTTATCAGATGGCGAAAGGTACAAATATCAGATAGCTCTTTGATGTCCGGCTCATTTTCCAGGTTTAGAATAATATCCTTGGTCCGTTCGATATGCTTCTCCGATAAGATCCCCTTCAAGTACTTACGATAAATATCCACAACCTGATCCATGGTCAAAGGATACTTCGGACCTCCGTAAGGCTGATCCATGGCCCCAGTCAGCATCTTCCCATTCTTCAGTTTTAGGTCAATCCGCCCTTCCCCCGCGAAATACCGGTGGGGGTATTCCGGATGGTATACCACCTTGATCTTTTTGCGAGCCTCGGCAATTCTGGAATCCTTCACCGCTTCTTCCGTGCAAGTATCCAGCCCGCATTCCCCATGGATCATCTGGTAGGCCAGGATATGCTGGGTACTGAAGCGGCTGTCCTCGGCGCTCTTGGGTTCGGCCCGGTCCACTACATTGCGCAGCGGATCGAAATGGAGCACCACCTCCCCTACGTCCTCGTACTTCAACCCGTTCTTGGTCATCAAATCCGTGAGCACATCCACAAAGTTGTGGGTGAAGAAACAGAACCCCCACTTCTTGATCCAGGTGTTATTCGTATAGAAGGGGGCTTTTCCCAATCCCTCGGTCATTTTTCTGAACTCAATATTCTTGTCGCCGCCGGTCAGCATATCCAGGCATTTTTCGATCACCGGATTGCTGGTCATCCCGTCCTTGGCCAGCATGGCGTTTACCACTCCGTTGCGGCACACCGTCGCCGACTCCCAAAAATGGGCATCCGTCCCCCAGGTGTGCATATACCCCAATCCTTGAACCATGGCCAGTCCCAGGGAGGCTTTCGTCTCCTCCTCTGACAATTCCAGGGCCCGGGCACAGCTCGCTGTTGCTCCATAGATGCCGATAAAAGGCAGGTTGCAGATTCCGATTCCATCCGTCCCCACCGAGGCCCACATGGCAATGCGGTTCTGTATCTCCTGTCCCACGTAAAGCGCCACGATGATTTCCTTCCCCGATAACTTCCACTTTTCCGCGGCGGTCAATAGCGCGGGCCAGGTGGTCACGTCGCTGATGCCGCCGCCGGGGAACTGGTCATCTTCCATTTCCGAAGCATGCCCGAAAAAACCGTTAATCAATGCCGCATTGCCCGCGTCTGCCCGGAAGCCGCAGCCATAGACCCCGCTCTCCGGTTTTCCGGAATTTTCCATCACGTACCGGATCACTTTTTTGGAAGTCGGCGCCGCCGACCCTACCAGCATCCCCATCACCTGTTTCAGGGTCAGCTTCTTCACATAATCGATCACGCTTGGGTCCATATCCATGTACTCGGTGTGAGTTATAAATTTGGCGAATTTTTCAGCTACCTCCATATTCTCCTCCTCTAATTTTTTGTTTTACGCTTGGCACCCATTGCCTATTGCCCTTTTCATTTTGCCTTCGGCCCTGTACTCTACCCCCAACCCCCTACACCCTACACCCTTTTCTTCCTTACTTCCACCCCCAAAACCTTTTCCCACACTTTAACCATCGCTCCTTTATTCTCCCTTCCAAGCCCCATATCCAGGGCCATTTGGTAAGTAACCATAGCCGCAGCCGTGACGGGAAGAGGAATCCGATGAGCACTGCTGATCTCCGCCGCATGCACCATGTCTTTGTAGGCATCCGCTAACGGATAACCAGGTCCGAAGTTCCCTTCCAGGATGAGGGGGGTAAAGTTATCTAAAGCAAAGCATTGCCCTGTACCCGTCCGGGCAACTTTACAGGTTTGTTCGGGATCAAGCCCCATTTTTATCGCCATCGGCAGAAGCTCGGCAATGGTCGCACAGTGAATGTTGAACATGATTTGATTGATCAACTTCATCATCTGCCCATTCCCCGAGGCACCGGCATAAATGATCGTGTTGCCCATGGCTTCCAGGGCGGGACGCACTTGGTGAAAAACATTTTCCTCCCCTCCGACCATGATGGTCAGGGTCCCAGCCTTGGCTCTGGCTTCCATCCCTGATATAGGTGCATCCAAAAATGGAATTCCCCTACTCTTCAAGGATTCAGCAATTTTGCGGGTGGTGAGCGGGTGGATGGTGCCGCAGTCGATGACGATCTGATTTGACTGCAAGGCATCAGCGATTCCATTTTTTCCATAAAGAACTTCTTCGACGGCCTTTGTATCCGATAGGCAAAATATAATCCAAGTGGATCGCCGAGCCAGATCGGGCAACGCCGGCATGGCCTTGCCACCTTGGGAGGTTATTTCTTCCACGACTTCTTTCCGGCGCGCAAAAAAATTGAGCGGAAAACCAGCTTTCATTAGGTTGAAGGCCATCCATTTACCCATCGTCCCTAAACCGACAAATCCGATCTCCGGTTTCATTGTTCTATCCTCCATTCCTCCCATAAGTTAACTTGTCCCTTTTAAGGTTGAAGGGCTAATGATTTTGTTGCTGAGCATAATATGGTTGATGGGAATTTGCAATAGGCGGGAGCCGCTTGCCCCATTCTATTTTTAAAGGTTGATTTTTCCCGGGCGGTACGCCGGTCCAGGCCGGGGACCGATTTTTATTGACATGGTTTGCCAGAAGAGATATATAATTTTCAAATTTATTAAGAAAGGAAATTTTTATTTCAGTGGCCCTACTTCTTCATCAGCAATTCAAAGGGAAAGGGGTGCTTTTAACCCAGTCCCAGCGCAAACTTTTAGAATATATCCTGGGACATGAAGATGAATCGGTTTTCCTCAAAATCGGCGACCTGGCACGCCAAGGAAACGTCAGCCAGGCGACCGTCGTGCGACTTGCTAAAACCTTGGGTTTTAAAGGATTCCCGGAATTCCAAAGGGAGCTGCAGCGCCTCTTCCGCAACAAGTTCACTACAATTTCCCGCCTGCAAAACACGGTAAAGAAGGTTGCCGGCGAAAAAGACATTGTCACCAAAGTCCTCCAGACCGATATCGAAAATATCGCTCAAACTTTGCAACAAACCTCCATTCTCGAATTCCGGCAGTTCGTCAAAGGCATCGCCTCGGCAGACCGGATCTTTATCGTTGGTTTACGAAGCGCTCATGCTCTGGCCATTTTTCTGGGAGTTGCCTTAGAGTTTCTCCAGAAAAATGTCTGGGTTCTTCAGCCGGGAATTGGCGATATGTGGGACCGATTGCTGGGATTGAGGAAAAAGGATCTGGTCATTGGGATCAGCTTTCCTCGCTATACCAAACAGACCGTGGAAGTGCTCCGCTTTGCCAAACACAAAGGAGTCAAAACCCTGGCGATTACCGATACCCTGATTTCTCCTTTAGCTCCATTTGCCGATCACGTTTTGACGGCCCGTTTTAAAATGGATTCGTTTATTGAATCCTTCACCGCCCCCCTCAGTTTGATTAACGCCGTGGTTACCGCTTTAGGCGTTCAGGATAAGAAGACCACCCTAACCTCTCTGAAGGCTTTGGAAGAAGTCTGGAAAAACCAGGAGATCTATTACAATACCGGGAAACGAGGAAAGGTCTCCACCACCGAAAGGAGGTGAAGAAGGAAAGCAAGGCATTTAAATCTTATTAATGAGGGAGGTGTTTTATGAAAAAGGTGCTTTATTTCTCTTTGGTTTTGGCGTTGATTGGCGGCTGGGTCTGGGTGGGGGAATCCCCGGCCCAGAAAAAATTTCTTACCCTCGCTTCGGGGAGCCCGGGAGGCGTATATTACCCTCTGGGCGGAGGAATGGCCGTGGCGATTCAAAAGACCACCGACCTTCGCTGCGCCGCCGAATCTACCGGGGCCTCGGTTGAAAATAGCCGCCTAGTGGGAGCGCGCGAGAGCGACATGGGCATGGTCATGGGAAGCATCGCCTACAAAGCCACTCAAGGGCAGGAACCTTTCAAACAAAAGGAACCCCTGGTGGCCCTCTTCCAAATGTATCCGGCCCCGGAACATATCGTGACGGTATCCGGGAAGGGAATTCGGTCGGTAAAGGATTTGCGGGGCAAGAAGGTTTCCATCGATGTCCCGGGGAGTGGATGTGCGGTCATGGCCAAAGCCATCCTGGAAGAATATGGTTTCAATTTGGAAAAAGACCTGACGATTGCCAATCTTTCTCAGTCTGAATCCGTCCAGGCCCTCAAGGATGGAGTGGTGGATGCCGTGTTCTTCAACTTTGCCTATCCCGGGGCCGCCGTGCTTGATTTAGCCGCCACCCGCGACATCGTTTTAATTCCTGTCGAGCCGGCCATGGCCGATAAGATCGTTAAAAAATATCCCTACTACCTGAAAATCTCCATCCCCGCCAAGACCTATCCCAAGGTGGATTATGACGCACTCTGCCTGGGAGATTCCAATGTGTTAGTGGCCAATAAACAGATGGAAAAAGACGTGGCTTACAAAATCGTGAAGGCTATCTTTGAGAATGTTCAAAAAGGAAAATGGGCTTTGATTAATATTCATCCGATTGCCGCTCAATTAACTCCCCCGAACGCGGTAAACAGCCCCATCGCCTTGCATCCGGGTTCGGTAAAGTATTTTAAGGAGGTCGGGGCGATCAAATAATAGAGAAATGGGACGGGTTGCACTTCCCCGTCCCATCCATGGAATGGAAGAATCACCGCCTCATGCTGCCAAGAGAAGCGCCCTGGCCCCCGGACCTGGGAAAAGCTTGGAGTGTTATAACGCCTTTTTAAGCAAGTGGGTAATAGGCGGATCGCTCATATGTTCTTACGGGCAATATTTTTTATAGTATGGCTATTGTTAACTCCTGCGGCCAGTTGGGCAGAAAGCACCGGCCACCTTTTTCTTCGAATGGAAAGTGCGGAGCAAAAGAAAGTTTTACTCGACCTCCCCATCCAGACCGGAGATTTTTTCTATTTTCAATACATCCATTCTTCTGATAAAACCCCCATCCGGGATACTTTCAAGGTCGATGCCCAGGGTCAGATTATTTTGATCGAGGAAGCTTTTCTCTGGCATGGAGCCGGTCTTGAATTTCAGGGACACGAAGGTGTTCAAGTAAGTTATGACAATAAATGGATAAGGGTTCTATTAAACAGGCCTTTTTTTAACCTACCCCTTCGAGTCGGCCGGATTTCTCAACAACATCTTATCCTTCATGGTCAATCCTATCGATTGGATAAACTTGCCCGGCCGGGAAATTGTATTATTCTTTCTATCGCCCGCTAAGGAGATAAATGTCAACCAAGGATTCGAATCGGGAAACTCAAAAAGCTGAAGAAGTCGGTAAAGAGCTTTTAGAAAAAATCGAAGTTAAGAAGCGAGATCCGCAAGGGGGGCTGAAAAAATTCATAACTTATCTGGCTATAGCCGCGTCTGCTTACCATCTTGGTTATGCCTATTTCCATCCTTTTTTTGCTTTGGACCATAGAGTCATTCACTGGGGCTTCATGTCTTCTCTGCTCTTCCTTCTTTTCCCCGCTTCCAAAAAACGTTCTCCATGGGGAAGACCATCCATCCTGGATTTTCTGCTGATCCTATTGAGCGTAGGGCTTTGTGTTTGGATTTTCAGCGAATCCCACAACATTTTACAGAGGGCAGGATCTTATCAGCCTCTCGATGTCTTCATGGGATCTATCCTCATCCTGCTGGTTTTGGAAGCAGGAAGAAGATCCGTAGGGTGGTCTGTTCCTCTGATTGCCATTATTTTTCTTTTCTACGCCTTTCTGGGTCCCTATCTCCCCGATATTTTGGCCCATAAAGGGTATAGCATAAAAAGAATTTCCACCTACATCGCCCTTTCCACGGATGGAATTTTCAGCATACCCTTGGGAGTTTCCGCCCAATTCATTTTTCTTTTTATTCTTTATGGCGCGATGCTGCGTAAATCGGGAGCTGGAAAATTTTTTACTGACCTGGCTTTCAGCCTCACGGGATGGGCCCGGGGGGGACCGGCTAAAGCGGCGGTAATCTCCAGTTGTTTTTTCGGGATGATCTCCGGCAGTTCGGTAGCCAATACGGTGACCACGGGTACTTTTACCATCCCGCTCATGAAGAAGACCGGTTATCCCGCTTACTTTGCCGGGGCTGTAGAAGCTTCCGCTTCCACCATGGGACAGATCATGCCTCCCATCATGGGTGCAGGAGCTTTTATTATGGCCGAATTTCTCGGGATTTCGTATTTTAAGGTCTGCCTGGCTGCGGCCATACCTGCCATTCTTTCCTTTTTTGCTATTTTCATGCAGGTTCATTATCGCGCCATCTTGTTGGGAATCAAGGGGATCCCCAAAGAAGAATTGCCTTCTTTACGGGAAACGTTAATCAACGGTTGGC
>JAOUFX010000806.1 GCA_029857975.1 Deltaproteobacteria bacterium
CCTCACTCCCAGGAGATCTGTAAATACATGGCAGACCTTGGACATGACCGCGCTGCGGGTGTGCTGGAGGGAAATGTTGTTGGTCTTGATCGCCACCACCGTGTGAGCCCACGACTTCCTGGGAGGTTTGATAAAAACAGCCCGCCAGGCATCTTCCGGGTTACGCGTCTCCACCAGGCCGCAGGCCAGTTTGTCCATATTCTCCCACACCGTGTCTTTGACCACCATCTTTTCCTGGAGCGACCAGGAGGTGACCGGCTGGACCCCCTTGATCATTTTGGGGTCCGTGATTCCCACAACCCGGAGGTTGTTCACGTTCGGATGGACGATCGATTTCTTTTCCCAAGCCGCTTTCGCCTTGGGAACGAAGATCATCGGGGAAACGGCCAGGGTGGCGCCTGCCAGTCCGGCTTTCTTGATGAATTGCCTTCGGGAGATTTGGTTCATAGCTTGTTCCTTTATGGATATTAGGGATAGCCTCAAGATATCTTTTGGTGATACGCAGGGGCGCGTTTGAAACCCGTCCCTACTCCCCTAATCCCTCCTGCTTTTTTTTAATCATTATATCTTTTCCAATTCATTCTTCTATGATCTACTTCATACCCCCGGCGTCGATAGATTCCCGCTGGATAGTCCCCAAGGAATTAGGATACAACTCCCCTGAACGACGATCACCTTTATCGTGACCCCGACTACCCCTGGGATGCTTACCTTCAGCCCCCCCTCGCCACCCCTACCCCGAAAATCCCCCGAATCCCCGCTGAAAAGGCCCCCAAACAAACCCAAGATCTTGTGCTTAAATTCCCTTGACACACAATTCCCTTTTTTGTACATTCAACCCACCCCAAAGCGAGTTCTTATCAAATCAAGGGCCGGCGCTTAAAAAATATAAGGCTCATCAGATACACGGAGAAAACTATCACCAATAAGACGCGTTTGAGGGGCCGAGTTGAAATAAACCCGTAAACAAGGAAGATCTCCTGGGTCAAGCCCTTTCAGGGGATGTTAGGATAAAAAAATTAGAGGGGGAAAAGTGATGATAATCGATTTTCACTGTCACATCGGCCAATCCAAGATATTTTCCGCTATGTCGGGTAAGGCCAAAGATTTAGTAGAGCTCATGGACAAAAGGAAGATTGACCGGGCGGTCCTGCTCCCGGCGGCCTCTCCGAAAAAACCCCGCTATTATGAAGATGCCCTGGAAGCTTACCAGGAATTTCCTGACCGCTTCTACCCCTTCTTCTTGGCCAATCCAAGGGAGGATAATGTCTTAGACTTGCTGGAGATGGTGGTTGAGAAATACGGGTTCAAGGGCTTGAAAATGCACCCCACTTTCCTGGGAGTGGCGGCGGATGACAAGGATTGGGTATATCCCATTGCTGAAAAGGCCAGAGAACTCAAGATCTGCATGATGATCCATTCCGACCCTTCTCTATATGCCACCCCTTGGCAGATCGGGCTTCTGGCCATGGACTTTCCTGATGTTCCTATTGTCATGGCCCACATGGGATTCGTGGATGTGATCTTCAACGATGCGGCGATCAACATGGCCAAGCGGTGTCCCAATATCTACCTGGAAACCTGCGGAGTCTCGGCCGAAGGCAAAGTGACCCAGGCGGTGAAGGAAATTGGGGCCCACCGGGTTCTCTACGGGTCCGACATGCCCTTCCACGACCCGGCATTCGATATGGCCAGAATAGAATATGCCAAAATTACCGATGCCGACAAAAAGCTGATTATGGGAGCAAACGCCAAGAAGCTCCTGGATTCCCTGGGGAAGAAGTGAAAAGGGGGAGGTCGTAAATGGAATCGAGCGGAATCATCGGGGCCAGTGTTCCTCGAATCGATGCCCTTGAGAAGGTTACCGGTAGGGCAGTCTACGGCCCCGATTTAAAACTGCCCAAAATGCTTTATGCCAAGATCTTGCGCAGCCCCCTCCCCCACGCCCGGATTTTACACATTGACACCAGCCGGGCAGAACGGCTTCCTGGGGTCAAAGCAGTAGTGACCGGAAAGGACCTGATGATCCGCTACGGGGTAGTTATCCAGGACCAGTCCCCCTACTCCTTCGACAAAGCCCGATACGTCGGAGACCCTGTCGCCGGGGTAGCGGCCGCAGACCTGGAAACGGCGGAGGAAGCCTTACAGCTCATCAAGGTGGATTACGAAGAGCTGCCCCCGATATTCGACCCCCTGAAAGCGATGGAACCAGATTCCCCCCTGGTTCATGAAGACTTGCGGAGCTACTGGCATGTACCGATTTTTTTCCCCGTACCCGGGACGAACATTGCCAACCACTTTAAGATCCGCAAAGGTGATGTGGAGGATGGTTTTCGCCAATCGGATTTCATAACTGAGAACACCTTCACAACCCCCATGATTCAGCACTGCCACCTTGAGCCCCATGTGTCCATCGCCAAGTTCGAGCCCTCC
>JAOUFX010000807.1 GCA_029857975.1 Deltaproteobacteria bacterium
CATGAATTTCTCACGGCGCGGAAGAAACTCCTTTTCCGTCATTCCCTGAGCTTTAGGATTCCAAGTATGGACACACATCGCGAGCATGTTCTTCCTCCTTTTTCAGATTTTATAGGATTGAGTTAGATCATGTAGGTCTTTTCACGCCCTCTCAGAAAAATCCCATATTTTTATTTATAATATAGGCGAGACGTTACCTGACTTGTCTGCCCTTTCCTGAAGTGAAAAAAGCCCCCAAGGAGGTAGAACCATCTCCTTGGAGGCTTCATATCAGCACCTTCCGGGAACTCCATTTCATACGAACTCCAGAAGGTTAGAGGTTAGGTTGTTGGGTTTATTTGGCTACGAAGGGAAACAACTATCAAAAAAATACTCTTAACTTAATGGGTAGTCAAGGGTAAAATTGCCCCTGGAAATAGCCTCAGTTTTCAAGCCCAAATTGAAGATTTATATTTGAACTATTGCATCCCGAAGGAAAAATCCCAAAAACATGATTAACAGTAGGAGGAAGTACTCTGTTTCCTGCCTGGGAATCGTGGCCCCTCTCTGCTGTAAAAGTGAATTGGGGTCACCCATTAAAAGGCCCCTGTCAATAGAAAACACTTTTCTTAGGCAAGAAAAAATGAATTCTTGTTATTTTTGAAATTGGGTTACCGACATCTCCACCATTGCCGAAATATTCTTTTCATTCCGGTCTTTACTGCACCAGTCACCCATCAGGATTGGGGTCGAGATGGAGACTTCTTAAGATTAATAAATCTGGCGGAGCCGCGAGATCCCAAATAATCTCGCGGCGGAGTCAGATTTACCTCTCGACCCTTTCCGCTTCCAGCGGACCAGAAAATCTTCGGTTCCAGGCCGTGTCCAAAATGATGTTCACAGATCTTGTGGTTATGAACCAACCCCTAATGGCTCACGGCATGGGCAGTAAAGATGAGAGTAACGGTCTATATAGGGTGGAACGGGTCCCCAATCAAACCTCATGGTTTTCCAACCAACCCCAAGTCAGGTTCCCCGTTCCAGCCACTTTATCCAGCAAATAACTTCTCAGGCATAAAAGGAACCTGATCTTTCATGATGTAATACGCCGCCCGGGCAAGCTTATGAGCCAGCGCCTGATGGGCAACCATAAAATTCGTCTTCTGCATCTTGCGATTATAATAGCCCCGAACCTCTCCATGATACCGCCGGGCCAATTCTGCCGCCTCGGAAAAGGCCCAGGCCAAATATTTATTCCCGTTCTTCTTATTCCCTTTTCCCTTCGCCTTCTCATTGCTGGTCCACTTGCTGGAAACTTTCCGGCAATAAGAAACATAATTCCCTACGTTGGCAAAACGACTGATCGGCCCCGTTTCCAACATAATGGTCAACGCCAATACTTGACCAACTCCCGGAATCGTCAGAAGATAACGGTACGATTCTTTTAACTCGATTCTTTTGACGATAGTATTTTCGATCCTCCGGATTTGGCGGGTCAAATAATCGATGGTTTCTTTACTCGCCTGACCGGCTAGAGCCAAATCTTTTTGACCTTCCAAAAGAGGACTTACCCGATCCTCCTTCAAACGCTTTACGTCATTCACCGGAATCGACAAGGCACAATTCCGACTGATAATATTCTTTAGGCTGATGATTAGAGAAGTCCTCAACTTCACTAAGTGCCGCCGTTTCCGCAAAAGATCCCGAATCGGCCTCTCTTCTTTCGGGTAAATATACCCCTCGGGCAAGATGCCTAACCGCAGCATCTCGGCCAACCAAAACGCATCATGCTTGTCATCGCCATGCTTCAAACCCGAGTACTGCTGAATGGCAGAGGGATTGGCTAAATGAACCGCATATCCTTTTTCCATTAAAGTGTCCACCAACCAGTACCAATTAAAAGTAGATTCTACGACGACACCCTTCACTCTGCCCCGCTGAGATCGAAGAGCATCCAGGACGATTGCTGGTCTATTGGGTAGCTTTTTATGGTCAACCCGCTTTCCCTTGTGATCGATTACGGCCAAGTAATTGCTGGTAGCATGAAGATCCAAACCCACGTACAATGGCATAAGGCACCTCCTTGGTTGAGATTGATGTTCTTTACCGAAGCATACCAGGAAATCACTCCTACGTATGCTCCGGAGGTGCCTTTTATATGATTATCAAACCTCCACTATTCACTATGATGATAAGGATGATGATAAGGGAACAGGCTGTTTTTTTAAAATCCTTTAGGGAGAGGGGACATAAAGAAAGCGCCGGCGAAAACCGGAATGATGTAGGAAGTGAACGTCTTCGACGAAGAAGGGTTGGCGACCTACTTCGGCCCCACTCAACCCACACCTCTCCCTGATAGGTGGAGTATGGAGCAGGATATCCGGGTGGATTTATAAATGAGCGAATGAACCGGGACCTTAGCGATGTAAAGTGGCATGGACCTTTTTTAAC
>JAOUFX010000809.1 GCA_029857975.1 Deltaproteobacteria bacterium
TGGAGTGGACCCGAAATATATTGTCAAGCGCGGGGCAGAATTGGAAGGAATGACCGGTGTCTCCCTAAGGGATCTATTTCCGGATATGCCTAAGGTCATCTACCCTGCCAGCCAGGGAGAAAAAAATATCCGCCAAAAAACCGAGGCAGCGCTGGCCAGGATAAATTTTTCGAAGATCAAATCTGGAAATACGGTGAACATTTTGGCCTCCCACCATGGTTTTACTTTCCTCGGAGGCAAACCTTACGCGGAGATGCTGCGCACCGTCAAAGATTTTGTGGAACGGGAGACATCCGCTAAGGAAGTTCGCTTGCGGGCAGGCCTGGGAATGCGCTTCCGCGAAACCGAAGAATACATCCAGGCTCATGGCCTCGATGAATATTTTAAAGGGAAAGCCTTGGGGATCGCTCCCATCGATGCCGGCATTCCCATCGAGACCTGTTTAGGAACACTCTACGGGCTGCGGCGGGCGTATGATGCGGATGTTATCATCCATGCCCATAACAGCGATGTCCGCGAAGTTCACTTCCATCGCCAAGTAGACCGGGCAGTGAAGCCTTTTGGCATGAGCTATGCGCGGGCAGAAACCCGTTCCACTTACCACATGAACATGGGACCCCGGGCAGCCAATTTCGTGGCTCGGGCTATTTTCGACTCCGACTTTGTTCAGAGTAAGTATGGCTTCTCCATTTTTATGATCATGTCCCCGGCGGGGGTAGTGAACATTGATGCCGACAATGATCTTTATGCCCTCAATGATCGGGTCACCGTGGGGGGGATGAAGCATTATGGGAAGATTATCAATCTGCTCGGGGAGATCGATGAATGTGTCGTCATCCTGGATTTCCCTTGTCCCGTCCCCTATGTGTTTGCCGCGGGGGTAATTTATGCCAACATGGTGGGGGCCAATATCGACCTCTTTGATCTGGACAACCCTCTGCCCCCCTATACCTGGTACACCGAGACTTTTTATAATGAGCGGGGAAAGCCTTTGATTCCGGGCATTCCCCCGGTCAACCCGGCGATCAAAATGGTGGTACACAACTACGCCTGGACCGGCTATCCGGCGACATTCTTCGCCGAACATACCCCCACGATCATGGTCGGGAGGGAACAAGCCGAACTTTTCAACCGCGACCCTATGAACTTGAACTACATGAAGCACGCCCTTCTGGCGGAAAATTTGGATGCGGCTATGGAGTTTGCTTACCGCACGACCAAAACGGATAAGGTGATCATTTTCGATGGCGCAACCGGAGGGGTAAACGTTAGCCGACCGCTGGCCGGTCATTTGCTCAGGGTGTCTCCGCAGGTAAACGAGAGAGTGGGCCAGACCTTAATGCCCAAATGGCTGGCTCAGAGAGATGTTGATTTAAAACTACTCAACGAAGTAGCCTGAGGGAAATGAATAATCTTTAATGGGATGCAGATTCACCCTGTTAGATTTTTACTATCTAACAGGGCAAATGCAGATTTATGGAATTTTTTTTAGAAATTTTTCGGCGTTGATCTGCGGAAATCTGCGTCCTAATGAATTGCCTATTAGAAGAAAGGACTCCCATGGATGAGAATCGTTTGAAAGTTTTAGCCGAGATGCTCATGAAGGCCGAACAGCTGCGCAAACCCATTCCTCCCCTTACCGAATCAGATCCGGGGATCACAGTGGATGAAGCGTACCGCATCCAACTCCAGGGTATAGAAATGAAAAAATCTTTTGGTCAGGTGGTGGTGGGGAAAAAAATCGGCATCACCAGCCGGGCCATGCAGACCATGCTGGGAGTTAATGAGCCCGATTACGGGCACATTCTCGATGGGATGGTGGTCATGGAAGGAGAGCAGATTCGCTCTGCCGACCTGATCCAGCCCCGCATCGAAGGAGAACTGGCTTTTATCTTGAAAGAGGACCTTAAAGGCCCCGGGGTGACCCTCGCGGATGTGATCCGCTGCAGCGCAGGGATAATTCCCTCCCTGGAGATCATTGACAGCCGGATTTTAGACTGGAAAATCAAACTTCCGGACACGGTTGCGGATAACGCTTCCAGCGCCCGGATCGTTCTCGGGGGAAAAGTCGCCCCCCCTTTGGGTTTAGACCTTCGCACCGTGGGAATGGTCCTGGAAAAAAACGGGGAAATCGCCGCCACGGCAGCAGGGGCGGCGGTTCTCGGGAACCCGGCCCAGGCGGTGGCCTGGCTGGCCAACAAACTTGCGGTTTACGGCATACCCCTGCGCAAGGGAGAGGTGATCCTCTCGGGATCTCTGACCGCGGCCATGCCTGTAAGCTCGGGGGATTTTATTCGGGCCGATTTCGGGACCCAGGGGGATGTGAAGATCAAGTTTGCCTAAAATGCTGCCGATTCTTTGGCCAGGATAAAGATCGGTAATAGAATGGATCTCAACCTTCTCCAAAAAACGGAACTATGGA
>JAOUFX010000808.1 GCA_029857975.1 Deltaproteobacteria bacterium
AGAGAGAAAAATCAATAAGGAGGTTTATTATGGCTCAAAATGCTAAAGAACAAAGGAAGGAGAAGGTGATTGCAGTATTGAACAAGGCGCGCGGCATGGAGTTACAGGCGATTGCCCAATACATGAACCAACACTACAATTTAGACGACATGGATTACGGAGATATGGCCGCGAAGGTCAAGCTCATAGCGATCGATGAGATGCGCCACGCCGAGATGTTTGCAGAGCGAATTAAGGAATTGGGTGGAGAACCGACCACGGAGCCCGCAGGAAAGGCTGAAAAAGGCCAGAAAGTCCAGTCCATCTTTTCATTTGATGCCAGACTCGAGGACGAAACAATCGACGCCTATAACCAGTTCCTGTTGGTGTGCAGAGAAAGCGGCGACAGCACCAGTGTGAAAAATTTTGAAGCGATCATCGATGAAGAACAGGTGCATTTCAATTACTTTGACAATGTCAGTGATCACATCGAGAAGCTCGGCGAAACATATCTTGCTCAAATCGCCGGAACACCGTCTGTCACTGGTTTACAAACGCAAGGCTTTGTTGCCAGACAGGGCTCTGGCGTTACCCAGGGCGGCGCATAATAGAAACGGCGTCACCCATTAAAGGTTCTTTGAGGGGAGGGAGTCAGAGGAGGAGAGCATCGGAGACAAGGGCAAAGGGCGCTTTCCATTGGAAAGCGGGAGTTGGGGATTGGGATGGCTCAGATTGCCCGGTATTTAGGCGGGGGGGCTGCAACTATTGGGATGGCGATTAAAAGGAAGGCATGAGGAAATAATACGGCTTGGAAAAATGCGACCAGATGATTTAAAAACATGTATAACGAGTTTTACAGTTTTTCCGAACAACCTTTTAATGTAAATCCCAATCCCAAGTTTCTCTTCTTTACCGAGAGTCACCGCGAAGCCCTCACTTCCATGATCTATGGAATCAAAGAGAGAAAAGGATTCGTCTCGATCGCAGGGGAAACAGGGACCGGCAAGACCACCCTTATCCGCCAAATGCTTGCCAAACTGGACCCGAGCGTTAAGGTTGTCTTCATCTCGCAAACGAAAGTTTCCTTTGAGCAACTACTGCGGGGGGTACTCCTCGAGTTGGGGGTGTCTGTAGGATTTCAAGACAAGGCTTCTTTGATCCGCCAGTTCAATCACTACCTAATGGAGCGCCCGGGTCAGGATAAGAATCTGGCGATCATTATCGATGAAGCCCAGCATCTAAGCATGGAAGCCATGGAAGACTTTCGCTTGCTCTCCAACTTGGAGACCACGACATCAAAGTTAGTGCAGATTATTCTCGTGGGGCAGCCAGAACTTGAAGAGAAGCTAAATTCCAAGGAGCTGCGGCAGTTCAAACAGAGGATTGCCATCCGGCGCCGCATATTGCCGCTGCGCGAAGAAGATGCGAAGAGATATATAGAACACCGTCTAAAAATAGTGGGGAGCAGCACAGCTCAGGTCTTCACTTCGGATGCCGTTTCCATGATCTGCCATTATGGCCAAGGGATTCCTCGAACCATCAATATTCTTTGCGATAACGCTTTCTTGATTGGCTATGATCGCGGCAAAAAGAAGATCAATACGCTGATCATTCAGGAAGTCATCAGGCATATGGAGGCTTTGCCCGAGCAAGAAGGCAGCAGGGGGGAAACTGGATATAAAAGGAGAATCCGCCCAGCGTCTCTGGGCTTGAAGGACCTCGTATCTAGATTCTCGTACGTAGCGATAGCTCTATTTTGTCTGATCATAGTGATCCTGCTGGGTAGAGAATATGTATTGAACATCAAGAAGAGCGAGCAGCTAACCCCTCCCGCGCAGCCTGTCGATGACCAGAAAGTTGTCATTCCTCCCACGTCCCCGGCTATCAAGACTCAACCGAAACCTGAGATCCGGGTAAATATGGTGATCGTAAAAGAAAACGCCACTATCCGCTTGTTAGCCCAAAAATATTATAACCTCTCTAACGCCACCCTGATGGACTATATTTTAAGGTTCAACCCTGAAATTACCAACCCTGAGCTGGTCAAAGCCAACGAGAAAATAAATATTCCCGAAATTACGGAAGAGGCGCTGATCATCCAGGCGCCCGATGGAACCTATAAGTTGCATGTAGCAACCTTTCTGATACCTGAATTGGTGGAAAAATACAAGAATGAGCCTTTGCTGCAAGGGAAAACGATTGAAGTCATCCCGCGGAATTTTTCTAACAAGCAGACTTGGTACCGGATCCTGGTCGGAAATTTTGCCTCCCGCGAGGAAAGTTTGGCAGCCATCCAGTCCCTAAAAGAAAAAAGACTCTTGCCCCATTTTAGGTAGTAGATCAGGACCATCGCGGGGCTAATATTAAGGATAGCCGGGAAAGGGGGCATGGGCCTTCAGCTGGGCAGCTTAACGCCTTTGTTCGTGCTGCTTTTCAATGCTGT
>JAOUFX010000810.1 GCA_029857975.1 Deltaproteobacteria bacterium
TCTTTTGCATCTCCAGGAAAGACTAGATGAGATGACAAAACTTCTCACCGATTTATGTAAGATAACCAGGGTAGAAGATTTCAAGTTCCCCAGATCGATTAAAAGGGTGGGGCCGAAGACGGGGGTGCCCTTTCTTGCGGAAATGGGTTCGGTCGAGAATTTTTCTTCTCACAAAAAGCTTATCACTTTTGCGGGAATGGGCCCTTCGGTTTGCCAATCGGGCAAGTATATCGGCAAGAGTAAATTATCCAAAAGGGGTAATCGGCATCTTCGAAGAGCCATCTACTTAATGACCGCTGCGGTGGTGAGTAAAAATACTTTCTTCAAAGCCTATTCTCTCAGGAGGAAGAAAGAGGGGTTAATTCCTCAAGAAGCTTTACTGGCGACGGCCCATAAGCTGATTCGAGTAATCTTTGCAATGCTTTCGCAGCGAACATATTTCCAAGTAAAAGAGGCTATATAACAATGATGACCTCGTAAAAAGTCAGGACACCAAAAGGTGTCCAAAAGATTTGTAGCGGTCCATCGGAGTTATAAATTCATAGAAATAACCCCGAATGGTCCCGAAAAGCTCTTTGAAAAAGAAAATAACCTGGGCAAAGCCGGAGTTTTCTCCTACAAAAGCCTCTGGAGCCTCCCTTAAGGCCCTCCGCACCACAGCCGCCCGGAAAATATTTACACTGGTAGCCTTGAGGGTGGCGCAAAAGCCCACAGCTTCAAGCCCCCGCACCCGAAGCCGCTTAACTCCGGTGCGGGCATCATAGGCAGAGATGGTTCCTTCAATGCCTGCTCGGAAACGATACCGATCACGAAACTGCGGCGTCTCTTCGCAGGCCCTCCGCTGGGCTAAACGAACGGCTTTAAGATCATACCGAAGATAAAAATGCTTCTTTCCCGGAAGAACTGGACAAGCACTACGTCGGGGACAGTTAAGGCAGCTTTCAGAATCAAACGCGGCAGTGTATCGATTCTTTTTGCCTTTGACCTTTGCTGGCGCATACCCCTGCGGACACTGAAGAACCTTCCCACTTTCAGCAAACTCAAACTCGGCCAGAAGGAGAACCTTGTCGGTAGGAGTACCCATGATGGGAGAAACGATTTCTACGCCCATCGTCTTGGCCACCTCGCAGTTTTCATCGCTCCCATAAAGGGAATCGGCCAAAACCTCCTTAGGCTCCAAACCTCTTTCAGCCGTCATCTCTAAAGCCGGGATTAACGCATGCGCATCGTTCTGATCTGCCGACTCCACTTGAACATGCGTAATCAGTTCCAACTTGGGAGTCGAAACTTCTTCTTCCGCTTCGATGCTGTAGGTTTCCATGATTTGGACTTGATAGCCTTGGCCTTTGTGACCGCTATAGCCCGCATCCGGATCGGATGGGTTCTGTAGGGAATCGGAAGGAATCTCCTTGGAAGGCTTGATCTCAACCGCTACTAACTGCCCATCCGCAGTTTCCTTGACCCGGCATTGCTTATTCAATACCCGTAAAAGCAGGGAATAACTGTGCATGGTTTTCACGGTGGGATCATCCGCAAATTGCCGCACCACCTGGAAAAGATCTTTACTGACCGAAGCTAGCGTCTTTTCGGTATCCGAAGGCTTGACCAAGGAAAAACAAGCCACCGCCTTTTCCGAAAGGTATCTCTCAACCAGCTCCTTTGGAAGGTTTCGAACAACTCCTTGTACTGACGTTTCAGATTGACCAAAAACTTATGAAGACATCGAACCAAAAGACCAATCCGCCCCAAGCGGCGCATGTTCGACTTGATATGAACGGAATCGATTCGCTATTTGCTCGTATCAACCTCAAACACTTTGGCCAGGGTATCGGTAATTTTTTCAAACAAGACCGTATCCAGATCATTGTCCGTAAGGGTATTGCGCATACTCCAAAGCGTCTTCAGACAAAGGTATTTGGCACCGTCGGACTCTTCGGGAATGTCCAGCGTATAATGCCATTGGAGATTAAAAGCCATCTGGATGACGTTCTCTTCGTCCGTGTGATCGAATATCTGCTGAAAGAGAATGGCTCCGAGCATGGCATAAAGCTCTTTGGTCGGACGCCCCATATCGGGGGAGAAGAAAGGAACCACCCGCTCCACGGGCAAATCGGGGAGGATTTTTCCCCTAAACAATCCAGCCCAAGATTCATCCAGGAGCTTTCTCCTTTTAGGCCAGAGATAGCGCCATTGATCGAAAAGTTGATCCGTTTTGCGATCTTTGATATGAAACATGCATTCCCCATGTAAATAATTGAATTTACAGGACTATTCTACCGTTTGGAGTGGTAAAAAACAAGGAAAAAATGACATAAAAATAAATTATTTTAGGCAGTTACAAAAAAATACTTTTTACGAGATCATCATGAATAACTAACTGCGGAAAATGGTTTAATATCAACATCTTCCCTCTTTA
>JAOUFX010000811.1 GCA_029857975.1 Deltaproteobacteria bacterium
CCTCGTCAGGCTTTATCGTAAACTTCGGTAGCGATGCCCATTACTATGAGTCTGCCATCGCATGTAGCAATGGGCTCATGGCTGCATATTTGGCGAAGGAGGGTTGTACTGGAAATCCAAACGTTGAAAAATGGCTTAATAGCCTGGTAGGGGCAGAGGAAAGAGAAACATCAAGAATTTCTTTCGGCTTATTAGAGAGATGGTATACGAAACACTTCTGGATCAAGAAATATCCTGTTTGCTTCCTAATGCACAGGCACCTTGACATCATAGGGAAGCTAATAAGAGAGGGGGGGCTAAAGCATGGGCAGGTAGAATGGATTGAGGTGGAAGTTGGACCTGTAGATGCAACCATTGACCGGTCGGACCCTAAGGATTTGGAGGATGCCAAGTTTAGTATCCAACATGTCGTGTCATGCCTCATGCTAGATGGAGAGGTTGGGGTAGACACTATTAATTGGAGGAAATTAGAAGGGGAGAAGTACAAAAATTTTAGAAAAAAGGTAAGGGTAAGAGTTCATGAGGAGTGGCCGAAAACATTTATGTCAGGCGTTGGGAGAGTCCGAATACGTCTAAAGGATGGCCGTGAAATAACGGAGGAATTGGATCAGGTCATAGGGGGGCCGAAGTATCCGCTTAGCAAGGAGGATTTTATAAAACTTTATGAGAGGTTTGCGGGTGTGGTTCTAAACAAAGCCCAGATAGATAGAAGCGTTGAAATACTTCTCAACCTGGAAAAGAAAAAAGATTTGAAGGAGCTTCTGGACATAATTATTTTTAGAAAATAGCACAATAATGTCATTGCCTTGGATTAAAGAAAAGGAGTTATGGGGAGATGCGAGGAGGTAATCAATAATCTTCGGCACAGCGCGGTAAAAGGTTTAGAGGACATTAAGTGTTTATTGAAACATAATTATCGAAAAGGGAAAGGATGCCAACCATTCTCTGACGCACGAGCCCGGATATGTCTCCCACGGGCATCTTCACTAAAGAAGGAGGTTATCCATGGCCAAAATAAGCGATCCCATCCACATCGGTTCTCTTCAGTTGTCGAACAGATACGTCGCGGCGCCGATGGTCGTCAACAGCGCAGACGAAAACGGCTACGTGACAGACGCTCTGGTCGACTACTACGCGCGGAAGGCTAGGGGCGGTTGGGGGTTGGTCCAGGTCGAGGCCTCCCACATCTCTCCCGATGACAGGGGCTTCCCCGGGATGTTGGGCATCTACGACGACAAGTGCATGCTTGGGCTGCGCAGAATCGTGGAGGCCATTCACCAATCGGGAGGGAAGTGCTCCATCCAGCCCCAACACAGCGGAAGGCAGACGGCTACCTGGGTAGCGGGGAAACCCGCGGTCGCTCCCATGGAGAAACCCACATGGGTCGCACAGGAGACGCGCGCGATTGCCGACGCCGAAGTGCCCCGGTACATCCAGATGCACGTGGATGCGGCCCGCAGGGCCCAACAGGTGGGCTTTGACGCAGTGCTCATCCACGCAGCGCACGGATTCCTCATCACCCAATTCATGTCCCCGTACACAAACCGCCGTACGGACCGTTGGGGGGACCGCACGCTGTTCCTTACCGAGGTGATCCGAGGCGTTCGGCAGGCTGTGGGGCCTCACTACCCGGTCATGATCCGGATCAATGTGGACGAGTTCCTCCGCGACGAATTCCCTCCCCTATTTCCCCAAGGAGACGCCGATCCGGCCTGGAAGGGGTTTGGGATCGAGGAGTTCCTCGACGTTTTCGTGCCAGTGCTCATCCGGGCGGGAGTGGACTGCATCGACGTCTCCAAGGGTGACTTCGAATCCTGCGACCGGTTGATCGAGCCGCTCTACTACCCCGAGGGCTACCACGTGTACCTCGTGGCGAGGGTGAAGAAACGTATCGCGGAGCTGGGAGCCAACGTTCCGGTGAGCGCCGTGGGCAGGCTCACGGACCCAGCGCTGTGCCGCAGGCTCATCGAGGAAGGCAAGACCGACCTGGTGGCTTTGGGAAGGCAGGCCCTCGCCGACCCGGATTTCGCCATGAAGGCGCTGACCGGCCGGGAGAGCGAGATCAACAAGTGTATTCATTGCGACGCGTGCACCGGGCGGCTGTTCGCCCGCTGGAGAGTGCATTGCACCGTGAACCCCGAGTTCCTGAACGAGGGGAAGTGGAAGGTCGGGTTGCGCAGGGTGGATCGGTCCAAGCGAGTGGTGATCGTCGGCGGCGGGGTGGCAGGCATGCAGACGGCGGTCCTCGCCGCGGAGCGGGGTCACCAGGTAACGGTTTTGGAAAAAGATGAAGCTCTGGGCGGAACCATCAGAAAGAACGCGGCCGCCATCCCGAAGTTGGAGACCACGGATTTGAATGGCCTGGTCACCTCGCTGATGCGCCGGATCAAAACCTTCGACCGCATCAAGGTGACA
>JAOUFX010000812.1 GCA_029857975.1 Deltaproteobacteria bacterium
GATCTTTCGAATTGCCAGGTGTGTAATAAACGGTGCCACAGCAGTGACGGGTATCCCGGTCCATCTTGTTAAGAAGTAATATACGAAAAAATCAAAAATTCGCCTCTGAAATTTCTCTCTTTGAGTGTAACTTAGGTGCCTGTCATGGCCGGGTAGTGAATTAATAATTTCAAAAGATTTTCCAGAAAGATATTGCTTTATCTCAAAAAATGTAGCACCCCAAGCCCCCCGCTCTTCTAAACCCAAAGACCCATCTGAATGCGTCTCGGGATTATCGAAATGCTTGCCCATTTTTACCGCCTTTGAATAGGCCCACATGGATCCCGGTCCGGTCCAGGGAATCCACCATAACTGCGTCGTATGTCTGTCGATTGGCCATAATCTGTTTGGTGTCTTGTTGATGTATAGAACACCCTTTGAGTTTAGAATATCAAAAAGATTTTGCAATATCTTTTTCCTGAGTCCAATTTTTGACAGCGGGATATGCTCGATCACCCCATTGAGCAGGATAAAGTCAAAACTCCCAACATTTTGAATCACGTCTTCGAAGTCTGCGGCCCATAGAAGAAGAACTTTATCGATCAAATGATGTTCTCTTAATCGCTTCTCGCAAACCGTGATCGATCTTTGATCGATGTCGAAGGCAACCACTTGGCTACAATGCATTGCGAGAACCGCTGTTGTCGCGCCCGTGCCACACCCAAAATCCAAAACCCTTTGGGAGGAAAACTCCCCACAATGATGCTGGATTTCGGGATATAAATATCTTACAAAATTACTCAACCGGCTGTTAGGTCCGCCGAGATGGTCATCAATATAACGGTTGTAAAAAGGTAAAATTTCTTTACCGCGATGTAATTCAACGATCAAGTCCTTGAACTCTTGGGAGTAATCAAAGGTGTAGCCCATCATATTCGTAGAATTTTATCATATTTGTACGATTTTATCATTTTTCCCGTGAGGGTGCTTTCGTGGCCACAGGAATGATTAGAAATAAATGCCTAGGATTTCGGTTTCTGCCCTTAAACTTCACCTTTCAGTAAAATGAACCTTGCCATCAAGCGATGGGATGAGAAAACCTTCATAGCCATAAGATAAAAAAAGCAAGATAAAGGTATTTATCTTGCTTTTTTAGGCTTCCCCATTCACTCACTCAAGAAAGTTATTTAGCCCATTTGGCAGCGGGTAACTTCGTCCCATCCTGATTAATCGTGAGCGGGACACCTGTATCTTCAGATTGCCTTGATGTAAAGGCGGTTGCGGTTCCGGTATAAGTGGTTGAAGTTGCTACCATTGTGATGTTGTAGTCTCCAACAGGTGAATTAGGGCCTCCCCATGTCGTCCGGAGCGCCACGATGTCGGTATCATAGCTTCCCCTTTCTGCCCTCCGCATTTCCTGGGCCGCCCTCAATTGCTCCAGAGCCGTTTTGGCATCAGCCCGCCGTGCCCTTACCATGTAGCCCGAATACGTCGGGATTGCGACGGCTGCAAGGATCCCGACGACTACGATGACAATGAGGAGCTCAATTAGGGTCAGCCCTTTCCTGCACTTCATTAACTGAATTTTAAAAATTACCATCCTGACCCTCCTTTCCCTTATTATTTTATACACTAAAGGTTACAAAATAGAAGCAAGAATGCATATCATAACAACAATCATCAAGACTTAATGAAGGCTCAGGCAGCTGTTTGCACCAAGGTAAAATGGACGTTGCCGGTAAAAGAATGTTTCAGGTCAGAACCCTTTCCCTGTTGATTTCAAAATAATATTGGGCAATCCTTGCTCTGTGAGAACGCCGAGTTGCGTTTTTTCAGCAAGGATTGCCCGTCTTCACCCGAGATTCGTCAAACGATTACTTCTTTGGACGATAGGCAACAGGTATCGTGGAATTACCATAATCCCAAACGATTGCCCCATCTGCCGTTACGCTTGGACTCATTGCTAAAGTTGTATTGTCCACAAGGGGCTCACCCGTATTCGTTGCTGTAAGGGTAATTACGCCAGAGGTAGCAGCTACATCAACTACCGAGATGTATTTGCCTACAGGGACAGCCACGCCCAATGAGGTCTTGATTTGTGCAGGAGTAGTCATATTGCTAACGGGGAAAATACCTTCGTCCGCAAAATACGCCCCTACAGCGCTTGCAATATGGCTGGCACTATTTGTGCATTCTGTCAGCTTGGCTTTGACTGTCTGAGCCCTATACATCGGGATGGCAATGGCCGCCAAGATGCCGATGATGGCGATAACGATCAACAACTCAATCAATGTAAAACCTTTCTGTCCTCTCTTTCTTAACATAATTCAAACCTCCTTTAATGAACTTTGTGCCCTTTAGATTTAAGTTTAGTTTTCCAAAATCATTAGCCTCATTCGTTTCAAAAACCTAAGAACCTCTCAGCTGTGTC